>NZ_JARGDP010000042.1 GCF_029210395.1 Petrocella sp. FN5
AAGGTTATGACAGATCAGTATATTATTGCAATCGATGGTGGCACTCAAAGTACGAAAGTAGCTATATTTGATGTATTAGGTACAGAAGTTTGTTCTCACACTGTACAACTAAGAGAAATAGAACTTAGTGACAATGGTAGGGCTGAGCATCCGGATGATGATTTATGGGATAGTTTGAAGACGGCATGTCAAGAAATGTTTAAAAAATTTCATGGCGACAAGAACAACATCATAGGTGTAGGTCTTGGTTCCATAAGGTGTTGTCGTGCTTTAATTAAGGAAGATGGCAACTTAGCATCACCGGTTCAAAGTTGGATGGACCTTAGATTGTCAAGACCCTATGAGCATGATGACGATGCAGTAAAATATGTAACAACGACAACCGGTTACTTAACCCATAGGTTGACCGGAGAGACAAAGGATACCAGGTCCAATTATGTTGGTCCATGGCCCATAGATCCTATAACTTTGGAATGGTTCGAGGACAAAGAAAAATTCGATGCTTATACGACACCAAGAGAAATGCTTTTTGATTTAGTGGATCCATCGGTCGTCATGGGAAAGGTGAATGCCTTTGCAAGCGATGCGACAGGTATCCCTCTAGGTATTCCGGTAGTATCGACAGCGAATGACAAAGCGGTTGAAGGACTTGGCGCAGGTCTTGTAAATGACGGTACTGTGTTGGTATCTCTTGGCACCTACATCACTTCCATGATGGTTGGTGAAGAAAACAACATGAATAGCGTGAATTTTTGGAGTAACCCAGGCGCAACCAAAGGTGAATTCTTATATGAAAGTAGCGGTATTCGAAGAGGTATGGCAACAGTAACTTGGATCAAAGAACTTTTAGGAAGTGACATTGTTAACGTAGCTAAAGAACAAGGTATATCTCCAGAAGCGTATTTGAATATATTAGCCAGTGATGTACCTGTAGGTTGTGACGGCTTATATACGATACTAAATTGGTTGGCACGTCCGAATCAGTTACATGAACGAGGTATGATGATTGGGTTCAATGGTACCCACAAAGGCCCTCATATGTTCCGTTCAGTACTAGAAGGTATTGCCTTAACCATGAAAAACCATGCTCAAGCCATGTGCGATGAACGAGGTATAGAGTTATCCAATATTATTGTTAGCGGTGGCGGATCCAATGGCGAACTGTTTATGCAGATATTTGCGGATGTCTTTGGAGTACCTGCACATAGAAATGTAGTAAACGGTTCAGCCAGCATGGGAGCAGCTATTTGTGCAGCATTGGCCCTTGGTGTGTATAAAGATCGACAAGAAGCCATTGATCATATGATTAGGCGTAAAGATACTTTTATCCCAATTGATAAAAATGTAGAACTTTATAGAAAAATCAATGAGCAGGTATACCAACATATTACAGCCCACACCGACGAATTATTGAAAAAGTCCTACGAAATATTTGGATAAATACCCTATAACCACGCATTGATCGTTTAACGTATCCAATGAAGAAGATATAAAGCAATAGCAATAGAAATGGCAATAGATGCTCAGCAACAAATGGGTCATCTGATTGTCATTTCCTTGTATCCTTAATCTTATTAGAGGCATTACCTGAAAAAGATAGGAGGTTTTACGTTTTGGATAGTAACAGTTCCAGTACTGTAGAGGGCAAAGCAAAACAAAAAATTAGGCCATTTGTTTTTTTACCAGCATTTATATTACTTTTACTTACAATCATATTGAATTTTACCAATTATGAAGCTTTTTTAGCCATAACAGAAAAAGCCAAAAACTTCATGGTAATCGACATGGGATGGATGTTTAGTATATCTGGCGTTTTATGTGTGATCATCATCGTTTTTGTTTATTTTTCTCCATTAGGTGAGGTAAGACTGGGAGGACCGGACGCCATACCATTACTAAAAAAATCATCTTGGTTTGCTGTAACCTTATGCACAACCATAGCAGCAGGTATCTTGTTTTGGGGTACAGCCGAGCCCATATGGCATTTGGCCTATCCGCCGGAATCCTTAGGTATAGAACCTATGTCTGCAGAAGCGGCCATTTTTGCAATGGAAACCATGTACCTGCACTGGACTTTTATTCCTTATGCTATATACGCGGTACCAACCATTGTGTTTGCTTTTGCCTATTATAATATGAAGCGTTCTTTCAGTGTAGGTTCTCAGATTAGTCCCCTTGTAACGGTAGGTGTACAGAAGAAATTCAATGGTGTTATTGATGCAATTGTATTATTTACAGTCGCTACAGGTATCTCCGCTTCATTTGGTACAGCCGTCATGAATATGGGGGGTGGCATCAACGCACTTTTTGGAATGAACAATGATAAGTATCTATGGATTATAATCACAATTATTGGCACCATAGCATTTATTATTTCCTCAGGAACAGGCTTAATGAAAGGTATTCGGATTTTATCAGATGTGAATGTATATCTTTATTATGTTATTATTGCAGCGCTACTCATTCTGGGTCCAACAGTCTATTTTTTTAGCATCGGCACAGAAGCTTTTGGTGGCTTTTTAGACAATATATTTAGTAAAGCCTTGTTTACAGGGACCGCTGCAGGGGATACATGGGCTTCAGGATGGACCATGTTCTATTGGTCTAACTGGATGGCATGGGCGCCTGTCTCTGCTGTATTTTTAGCCAGAATTGCTTATGGCTATAAAATCAAAGAAGTGGTGATGATGAACTTTGTAATACCAAGTATATTCAGTGTTGTCTGGATGACCATTCTCTCTGGTACAACGTTGAACTTTCAGATGACAGGTCGAGTAGATGTCTTAGCTATTATGAATGAACAAGGTTCAGCCGCCGCCGCGTATGCTGTACTGGGAGAACTGCCTTTGTCAGGTATTATCATTGGAATTTATCTTATTGCTGTTATGATTTCATTTATAACTGCAACAGACTCAACAACCAATGCTATGGCAAGTATATGTACCACAGGCATACGTGAGGGAAGTCAAGAAGCACCATTACTGATTAAAGTAGCTTGGGGTGTTATTGTCGGCTCGGTCTCATTGGTTTTTATTGCCACACTTGGCATTGATGGCATTAAGATGATGTCCTATCTAGGTGGTTTCCCAGCTTTATTCTTAGGACTTTTTAGTTTGATAGCCTTACTTAGAATCATGCGTAAACCAGAGAAGTTTGACACTTATGCAAAAGAATAAATGAGGCAAAAACATGATGGATGATTTAAAAAAGAACGCAAAAAAGTTAGTACTTCTAACCAACGATGACGGTATAGGATCACCTGGACTAAAAGCTTTAGCAGAAGCCTTGGACCCCTTGTGTGAACTGTTAATAGTAGCACCCCGGTTTCAACAAACCGGCATGGGCCGAGGTGCACTTAGTGGTGACCAAGTAGGAATCATTCAAAAGCTAACACTAAACATTAATGGAAAAGAGTTAAAAGCGTATTCGGTTTATGGTTCACCAGCTCAATCTGTCGTTCACGGCATCTTAGAGTTGACAAACAAAAAACCGGATTATTGTATCAGTGGTATCAATTACGGTGAGAATTTAGGATTGGCCTTCACCTGTAGTGGAACCTTAGGTGCAACTTTTGAAGCGGATAGCTGGGGTATACCTGCCATAGCTTTTTCAAGATCCATACCACATCAATATCAAAAATCAGAAGATTTTATGACCCTAGACTGGGAAATAGAAAAAGTAATGGTTCAGCGCTTGATTTCGGATATATTAGAAAAAGGCATGCCGGATCAAGTTAAAATCTTAAATGTTAATTTTCCGACCAACATGACCTCTAACACGGAAGTTCGTATGACAAAACAAGCCTATATGAATTATGGTAATTATATCCATCCCGGTCAGAGAGATTATAGTCAAGGTCATCAGCTTGAATGGAGAATAAACAATCGTTTGCATGAAGCTCCCAAGGACTCAGATATATATGCTATTCATTTTGATCAAGTTATATCCGTAACACCGATGACATCCTTGATGTCTGTCGATGCGGATACTTATCATAGATGAAAGCCTACAATCATCCCTCCCCAAAAAAACAGGTCCACCCTTATGAAGGATTGGACCTGTTTTTTGCATAAATTATCTATTAAAGTGAATACAGACCAGTCTAATTGATCATTAAGTTAATATATCTTAAGCCCATCTTCAAAACCAAATACTTCATAAGGCACTTCATAATAATCGGAGTAATAACTGTTGTTCTGTTGATGATGCGCCAAAACAGTGATTTGGAGATAGGTTTCGCTGATGCCAAAGGACAGAGTTGGGTCATCAAAATCCAAGGTTATGCCCAGATGTTTGTTGATGGCGGACTCATAATCAAAGCCATCGACAAAAATATCCGACAGCGTCATAATACGACCGGATGGGTCTAGAACATCATAAAAGGAGAGGGACCCATCAATACCCGGACCATAAAAATAAACATAATAGCTAACATTGGTATAAGGACCGACCTTAAGCAGGTAAGAATGTAAATTAGCCTGTTCTAGGGGTTGGTCTTTGTGGTGATTAAAAACCATAGTCTTATGATCTTCATAAGCAGCATCCATAAGGGACTTCACTTCATCGGTGGCATCTTTAGGATAAGTATATTCGATATAGAACTGTATACCGTCCTCAATATAATTTTTTGTTTGGTAATCGGCTTGATTCGCATCATAACTGGTGATAAAGCGCATAACACCACCATCTTGGACAAAAAGGTCCTCATCATGATAGAACCTTTCATTGATGGCAATGTTACCAAGAGGACTGCCTAGAGGAATTGAAAAGGTATGAGGGTTGAAACCGATGTTAAAGTCCGGTGTCTCATGATCTAGAATCAGGAGGAGACGATCATAGGCCAAATAGAACTTCTGTGTGGGTAAGAATCCTTTGAAAGGTGCAATCAATTGTAAGCTAGAACCATAGAAGTCTTCAGCATCAGCAAGGAGTTGTTGCCTTTTAACCTCTTCCAGTACAGCATCGTTTAGGATTGCAAGACCATCTGTATCATTGGTAAAAACATCTACAAGAAGAAGTTCTTCACCGGTATTCAAATCAAAATTCAAAGTGTCATATAGACTATAATAAGCTGGATCCGTACCGAGTTCTCCCTTGTACTCAGCGGAAAGTCTAAGAAGAACAGAAAGCACATGGTTGCTGTTATATTGGTGTGACACCTCAAGATAATATGACTGAAGTTGTCCATGCGCACTGGGATTTGTGGCATAACCTCTAAAAGGCGGCATTAATCCTTCTTCGATATAAGGTAAATAAGAACGGTACATATCATAGATGGCAGCATTGATTTTATCTTCAACACTTTGATCTTTAAGTCCGAAAATCTGAAAATAACTTTTGTGGAATTGATCAAGTTTTTTATCTTCAATATAATGAAACTCAAGTGGATGATCAGTGACATGATAGACCTGACAAGGTGCATGAATAATCGGACCAAGTGGAACTTGACGTACTTCAAGTTCCACTTCTACTGTTTGCTCTACATGTGCCTTCGTCTCATTTAGCTTTGCAGCACCCTCATTATGAGGATTTTTGTTTTTTATACAAGCGCTCAAACTTAAGATAGATAATAGAAGGGCACCAAGTACAAAAAGTTTTGTAGAGAATTTATTGCAAGGGAACATAGCCAGTCTCCTTTGCCAGAAGTTGGCCTTCATCACTTAGAAGCCACTCTATAACTTGTCTTGCAGGACTATCTTTAGGTTCATCAGAACGAATGACAGCATAGTAGGCAGTCCCAACGGGGTATTCTTTGGAAGCGATGGTCTCAGGGCTAGGATAAACACCATCCACTTTAAGCAAACGGACATCATCATTCCCCCACATATCCACGACAAAGTAATAGTAAGAATAGCCGAGGGCATCTGGTGAACTTTCATAAGCAGCGACAGCATCAATAAGGCCACTCATACCTGCAATGATCTGTTCAGAAGGCGGTTCCATGGGTAATTTATCCTTCATAACCAATTCAAGAAAACCGGTCTGACTACCTGAGTTGAGGGGACGTTGGTAAGCCACTATTGGTAGATTAGCACCACCTACCTGAGACCAGTTTGTGATTTCGCCAGCGTAGATGGAACGAATTTCCTCGTATGTTAAGGAATCAACAGGGTTGTCCACATGAGCCAGAAAAACAAAAGCTTCACTTACAATAGGAATAACTTCTAAGGTCACATCCATTGAAGCAGCCAAATCAAGCTCCTCTTTAGAAGGGCTTGTTACAAAAATCAAATCGGTTTTCTGATCAATAAGATTCACATAAGCCTGATGGGTTTTATTATGTAGAATATAGGGTCGAACTTCGTCAAGGGTCATACCCATAAGTCTTCCGGCAAGAGCCTCGGACAAAGGTATAGTAACAGTGGAACCGTCTACACGAGGGTAAGTTTCCGGATCAAAGGATGGTGCTTGACTTTCCTTGGAGTTTGAAGCGGTGCAAGCAGATAGGAAACCCAAAGATAATGTTAATAATATAACAAAAACAACGTGACCAAAATACCTTTTACAACTGTACATAATTTAATCTCTCCCTTATTATCTGTGTAGTAGAAAAATGATATCGTTCTATACTTTACTCAACTTAACTAAGTATATTAGATATTAATGTTTCCTATTAAGCTTACTAAAGTGAAGATAGGTTGTAAAGTTAAATAAGTGTGTCAAAAGTCTTACATGATGTGAATCACCTAGACAAGCAAAGTTTCAAATTGTATAATGAAGGTCAATTTAGTAAAACTCAGTTTTGACCCATTCACCATAATAAAAATACTTTATCAAGACCTATAGAGGAGAAACTATGAAAAAAGCAATGATGAATAGAAAATCAGAACGATCTTATAATGGCAAACCTTTGTCAGAGGACCATGAAAAGAGATTGATGGCCTACCTAGAAGATGATAAAAATAGAATAGGTATAAATGGCAATGTCATAACCATTCATTACCAGAAAGCAGTTGAGCAAAAGAGTGAAAAGATTGGTACCTATGGTGTAATAAAAAAAGCGCCGGCATATTTAATTACCGCATGCAAGAACAATGAAAAAGCCATGCTAGACTGCGGCTATGTATTTGAGAAACTTGTGCTCTACCTTGAATCCATGGGCATAGCGACTTGTTGGCTTGGCGGTACCTTTAACCGTAATAAGATCAACCAAGTTAAGGCATATGCACCGGATACATTCATACCGATCATATCACCTATAGGCTATAGTGCTGGCAAAAAAACATTGACGGACCGTTTTTTTAGAAGAATGGCCCATTCAGACAGTCGAAAAGACTTTGATTCATTATTTTATGATCAAGAAAAGTCGGTTATTGAAGATACCAAACTCAGAAAACAACTGACGTATGTCCGCATAGCACCAAGTGCTTCAAATCAGCAACCTTGGCGTATCGTTATAGATTCAGTAAAAAATGCCCATTTTTATCTTAACAGGACGCCAAAATATGCTAATCAACTGGGTTATGACATTCAAATGATTGACATGGGCATCGCCTTGTGTCACTACGAACTGGCAACGGGGAAAAAGAACTATTTTGAAAAAACAGAGAAATTAACCATAGAGAAGGTAAATTGGGAGTATGTCATCAGCGTAAGTTCATGATGCATATCTGAAAATTAAGAAAGAAATTGCAAATCCAAAGAATATATAGTAACATAAAAGACAGAGAAATGTCCTGAATGTAACACAAAAGGGGCTAGAATAATAAGGTGGCTATATGGTTAAGAAACTGTCCATACGAAACAAACTCATCCTAAGCATCTTCCTGGGTTGTCTGATACCCTATTTTTTTGGTGGCCTTTATATCAAAAACCAGGCAGAAACATGGCTCTATAATAAAAACATAGAAAGCACCAATACGCTACTAGGACAAACAGCAGATTTTGTAGACGAGACCATTTTAATACAAACAGAGAATCTGGTCTCCATGATGGCAAAAGATGAACGTATTATTCATGAAGACGGACAACTAAACAGCTATGTGGATTATGAGGCCGAAACATTTAGACGCCGTTCATCCGTTGAGGAAAGAAAAGTATTAGCCCTATTTAGAAACATGAAACAATCTCATGATATTTTGGGCTTAATTGCCTTTGGTACAGAGTATGGTGGCTATGTAGAATACCCTGAGTTCAATCCTAATGCACCTTATGACCCCAGAATTAGGCCATGGTATATGAATGCTATAGGAACAGAAGGCGTGATTGTATCCGAGCCCTATCGGACCAGTGTTACGAATGAACTGGTCATTAGTATTGCCAAAAATGTGAAATCCGGTTATACCGATATAGGCGTTTTAAGCTTGGTCATTCGATTAGATGATTTGGTGACACGAATGAATAACTTAAGTTATGGTGAAACCGGCTATGTTAAGGTCCTAAGTCCCAGTAACAAGTTTATCAATAGCCCCAAACATGAAGATTGGATATTGGCTTCTATTGAAGAACTTGAGCTAGATGTTTTTTATGACATCGATGGGTATGACGGTTATTCTTTTGAAGGTCAGATTGATGGAGAAGATAAAGTCTTTAATGTGCATATATCCCCATATAGTGGATGGAAATACATTGCCATAATCGATAGGAACGAGGTCATTGCGCAATCCAAAGTACTGACAGATGCATTAATTCTAATTTATTTTCTCACACTATTGATTATATTACTATTTGTTTCCCTCATATCCAGCTATATAACAAGACCGATTCTTAAGATTGCAGGGGTCATTAACAAAATGGCAAACTTTAAGTTTGACGCCTATGAAGAAGATAAGGATCTCATATCGATAAGTCACAAAAAAGATGAGGTGGGTGCAATTACATCTGCCCTTCATGACATGCAAACGAATTTTGTTGAACTTTCAAACAACATATATGACATGGATGAAGAGATTAAGAATATAGCCATTGGAGACAAATCCAGATACAGTCTAAGTTTATCTGAGGATAACCCATTCGTTGGTATTACAAAGTCAATCAATAACTTACTGGACAAGGTCTATAGCTATATCGATCAAATCAAGTCATCTCAGTTAGAGATAACCAATAAAAATGAGCTTTTAACGGCCTCGGAAGAGGAATTGACAGCACAAGTTGAGGAGATAGAATCTCAAAAGGCTTACATTCACTTTTTAGCTGATCATGATCCCTTAACAGAATTACCAAACCGTCGTAGCTTCTACAAAAAGCTAAACCAAGTACTGGAAGCCGATGAAAAGGGCGCTGTCATGCTACTTGACCTAGATAACTTTAAAGGCATCAATGATACTCTAGGCCATCTATTTGGAGATCAAGTTTTGATGTTTATATCCAGAGAACTTGAGGCATTGGCAAGTGATCGGGTATTTGTTTCCAGATTCGGTGGAGATGAGTTTTTATTACTATATATGTGGACCAATGGTGAAAACGAATTGTTAGAATTCATTCATCATCTCAACGAATTGTTCAATAGAAAGCTCTATATAGAAAATAATGAAGTGAACATAGAGTTTAGCATGGGTATATCATTATTTCCAAGTGACAGTAATGATATTAATCAGCTTATAATGAACGCAGACCTTGCCTTGTACACCATTAAAAACAGTGGCAAAAATAATTATGCTTTTTATAGCCTTGGTATGGGCGAATATCAGATTTACAAATCCAAAACGGAAGCCATTTTAAGAGAAGCCATTGATACAGATGGTTTTAAGATGGTCTATCAACCTCAAGTAGAGCTTTCTACAGGAAGGGTGGCCGGCTTTGAAGCACTCCTTAGATTAAAAAATAATAAATTATCACCGGGTGAGTTTATTCCAATAGCAGAAGATAACGGTATGATCATAGCCATAGGTCGTATTGTAACAAAGTTGGTTGTAGAACAGATTAGAAGTTGGATGGAAAGAGGCTATACTATCAAGCCGGTGGCCATTAACTATTCAGCTGTACAGATGTATGATTATGGCTATAAAGCATACTTACTGAATCTACTTAGGGAGAACGCCGTTAGCCCCAGTCATATACTCATAGAAATCACAGAAAATATTTTCCTTGAAAACAAAGAATCCACCATAGCTTTTCTAAAAGGGCTTCGGTCTCATGGTATCAAGATAGCCATTGACGATTTTGGAACGGGTTACTCCTCACTGAGCTATCTGACTTTCTTACCCATTGATACCATTAAGCTGGACCGTTCACTCAGTATGGAGTTTTTAGAGATGGATAACATATCTGTTATGGATAGCCTAATCGCTCTAGCCCATAGCTTGAATCTTCTAGTCATAGCAGAGGGTATTGAAGAACAGAAACAAGTCAAACGACTTAAGTATGGCAAATGCGATGCCATCCAAGGTTATTATTTTAGTAAGCCTATGGAAGTAGAAGAACTAGAGCAGGAGTTTGATAAAAAATACGAAGTGTAGAGAGCTAAAATAAGAATGAAAAAAATTGAAATAAGACAGGAATAAGCCGAAAAAGAGAGCCGATTGATGGGTTCTTTTTTTTTATCTTGACATTGAGTCCTTATGCCTATATAATTCTCCATAACACTAAACATATAAAACATATAGATTTAGTATGCAATAAAGAAAAGGAGATATGTCACATGAGAAGAATAAGAATCAAAGGTTGTTGCTGCTGTTGTTGTCGTTAATCGTGAAGAAAGAAAAACAGCCACAAACAACCAAGATAGAATCAAAGAAAGATAGAGGTATCTTATGAAAAAGTTAAGAAGTGTATTGAGTCTCATTCTAGTAGCATCCATGGTTTTAGCCTTGTTATCAAGCTGTACAGCAAAGGCAGATAAAGATCAAGACAGCCCGATCAAAATAGCCGTGGCATTTCCTATGACCGGTGATCAAGCAGAATATGGCCAAAGTTTTCTACTCGCAGCTCAGATCAAAGTTGATGAATGGAACGCAAAAGGCGGCGTTTTAGGCAGAACAATAGAATTGCTTTCCTATGATGATAAGAATTCCAGTGAAGAAGCAGCAACCATAGCACAAAAAATAGTAAGCACACCGGAGATTGTAGGTGTACTTGGGCATTTCTCATCCGGTGTAAGCATGGTTGCAGCACCGATATATGAAGAAAATCAAGTTATAGAAATATCCAATACCGCATCTCACCCAGATTATTCATCTATCGGTGACTATATATTTAGAAACAACGCCGTCATCAGCAATGAGTTTGAAGTTATCGAATCCTTGCTAACAGAAGATCTAAAACTATCAAAAGTTGGTATTGTAGCCATTAAAACGGACTGGGGAACAACAGCCGGTACAATAGCCGCGGATATGATAGGCAACAATGAAGCACTGACTTTGGTTGGACATGAAGAAGTGGTGGAAGGATCCGATGATTATAGCCTTGTCATAGCAAAGCTAAAAGATGCCGGTGCAGAAGCGGTAATCAGTGTCGGCATGTACGCCTTATTAGCCCCATTAGCAAGACAATACAAAGCAGTGGATCCGGATATACAAATACTTGGATTATCTAACGCCTATGCACAGCAACTCATTGAACTGGGTGGGGAAGCAACAGAAGGTATTATATTCCCGGTAAGCTTTTACAGTGATCTAGAAAATCCTGAAATAAAAAGATTCGTTGATGCATATGTTGAGAGCTTTGGTAGTGAACCATCAGCCCTTGCGGCACAGGCATATGATTCAATAGGTATACTTCTGGAAGCCATCAAAGTCAATGGTAATCTTGATCGACCATCTCTTAGAGATACACTAAACAACATTACTTATCCGGGTATAACGGGAGAAACTAAGTTTGATGAAAAAGGCGATGCAACTAAGAACTATACAAAGCTTATCGTAAGAGACGGTAACTTTGTACCTTATGGAGATTAACCACGAGTTTGAAAGGAGGTCATAGGGATGATGCTACAACAGTTGCTTAACGGCATGGCTCTGGGTATGGCCTACGCTTTGATTGCAGTAGGTTACACCTTGGTATTTGGTATTCTAAGGTTAGTGAATTTTTCTCATGGCGCTGTTTATGCATTTGGAGCCCATATGGTTATTTTCTTCATCGGTATGAACTTTGGACTTTTACCGGCAGTAGTTTTCGGTATACTCTTATCCGGCCTACTAGGTGTTCTCATTGACAAGATTGCCCTTAATCCTCTTAGAAAGAAAAAGTCACCTAATATTTCAGCACTCATAACCACCATAGGTGTTTCATATATTATTCAGAATCTCTTGGTGCTTGGCTTTGGAAGTGGACGCAAGTCCTTTCCAAAGCTTATTGAATCCAGAAGCATCATGATAGGAGAAGCTCAGATTACCAACATACAGGTGTTGATGCTGGTCGTATCTGTGATGCTTTTTATATCCCTTACTGTCCTAGTCAAGTATACAAAAATAGGATTGGCCATGCGGGCCGTAGAACAGCATGAAACCAATGCAGCTTTAATGGGGATACCCACGAGTTTTATCATATCATTTACATTTTTCTTAGGCGGGCTCACAGCGGCTATCGCCAGTGTCCTAATTGGCAGTCATTATGAGATCGTGTATCCTACCATGGGCATGATGATTGGGTTAAAAGCATTTTCAGCAGCGGTTCTAGGTGGTATTGGTGTTTTTTACGGATCGATTGTAGGAGGCTTATTGATAGGGCTAACGGAAGCACTAGCAGCAACTTGGTTTGGGGCGGAGTATAGAGACTCTGTAGCATTTATCGTCTTAATCTTGGTGTTGATTCTAAGACCTATGGGATTATTTGGTAAGAAAGGCTTAAACAAGGTGTAAACATGTCAGAGAAATTTACAGTAGACAAAATATTAATAGCATCCATAATTTTACTCCTATCGGGGTTGCCACTACTTGGCTTTTCCCAGTATGTTATGCGTATTGTTATCCTCATGGGCATCTATACAATATTAGCCCTTGGTCTGAACATACTGGTGGGTTATACAGGCTTGGTATCTCTTGGTCATGCCGGTTTTTTTGCCATAGGCGCTTATGGGACAGCTTACTTTATGATACAACATTCTATTAGTTTTCTTGTGGCACTTATTATCGGAACCATATTGTCCGGTGTCATGGGGTTGATCCTAGGACTTCCAACCATCCGTTTATCAGGTACCTATTTGTCCATCGTGACTTTAGGTTTTGCCATGATTGTACAAGTGGTCATCATGAATTGGGACTCGGTTACAAATGGAACCCTAGGCATGAGTCAAATACCAAAACCGAGCATCTTTGGTTACGTCTTGAACTTGGCCAACCATGGTATTTACTATTTGATGTTATTTATTTTAGGGCTTGTTACTTTAGGCTGTTATACCATCATCAATTCCAAGATCGGTCGAACATTAAGAGCGATTAAGTCAGATGAGCTGGCAACGACCATGATGGGCATTCATATTGACAGGTATAAGATCTTGGCATTTGTTTTATCAGCAAGTATTACCGGTTTGGCAGGCGGTTTTTACGCAACCTTATCTTCTTATATCGATCACAATTCCTTTGGTTTTGATTTATCCATTCTAATCTTATGTATGGTGATCTTAGGTGGCATGGGAACCATTAGGGGCATGTATTTGGGCGCGGCACTTCTTATAATTTTCCCTGAGATTGCAAGACCTTTAATGTCATGGCGTTTTGTCGTATATGGCTTTGTACTTATAATTATGATGCATTTTAGACCTCAAGGTATTTTAGGTTGGAGATCTAGGAAACAATATCCTATACCAAGTGAATTAAAAAATCCCTATCGGATGGTTGAAGTGGAGGAATAGAGGATGAACTTGCTAAGAGCAGAAAATATAAGTCTAAGCTTTGGCGGTTTAACAGCAGTCAATGATTTTAATTTTTATATAGATGAAGGCCAAGTCGTGAGTATCATCGGTCCAAATGGTGCAGGCAAAACAACCTTGTTTAATATTCTAACCGGTATATATAAGGTGAATCAAGGCAACATCTATATGAATGAGGAACCCATTGATGGACTACATGCTAGAAAAATCGTCTCAAAAGGTATAGCAAGAACCTTTCAAAACATCCGTTTATTTTCAGATATGCGCGTTATTGAAAACGTTTTGGTCGGATCCCATATCAATACGAATTACAGCTTTTTTGACGGACTCTTTAGAACAAAACGCTTTTATGAAGTTGAGAACCTAAAGAAGCAAGAAGGCGCCAAGCTCCTTGCTTCTTTAGGCTTAGCCCAGCGACTGTCAGATTATGCAGATAACCTGTCCTATGGAGAACAGCGTAAGTTGGAGATAGCAAGGGCGATGGCCACAGGTGCCAAGTTGCTTTTATTGGACGAGCCGGCTGCAGGTATGAATCACCAAGAATCAGAAGACCTGAGAGTTTTCATCGCCAGTCTGAAGAAGCTTGGCTATACCATTTTGCTGATAGAACATGATATGCGCGTGGTCATGAACGTCTCTGACTATATCTATGTCATGGATTACGGCAAAAAGATTGCACAAGGCAGACCCCATGAGATACAGAGCAATGAAGCCGTCGCCATGGCTTATCTCGGTGATAGTGAGGTGCATCTATGATTTTAGAAGTTAAAGACCTATATACCAGTTACGGTCATATTCATGCTCTTAGAGGTCTTGATTTGGTCATGAATGAAGGAGAGATCATTAGTTTGATTGGTGCCAATGGTGCAGGAAAAAGTACACTACTGGGTTCCATCGCAGGCATCCATCCGGCAAGAAAAGGTGATATCTTTTTTAAAGGAAAGAAGATCACCAAAAACCGTCCCCACCAACTCGTAAAAAAAGGGATCAGCATGGTTGTGGAAGGACGAGGCATCTTTCCAAGATTAAGCGTTGAAGAGAACATAAAAATAGGTGCCTACACAATTAATAATCGTCAAGTGGTAAACAATACAATGGATAAAATATACGACTTATTTCCAAGGCTATCGGAAAGAAAGCATCAACAAGCAGGCACCCTATCAGGTGGGGAGCAACAGATGTTGGCCATTGGCAGAGCCCTTATGAGCCAGCCCAAGCTATTACTACTGGACGAGCCCTCTTTAGGTTTGGCACCTAAGTTGGTCAAAACAATCTTTGAAATGATTCAGACCATAAATAAAGAAGGTATAAGTATATTATTAGTAGAGCAAAATGCCAACTTAGCTTTAAGCATTTCAGATCGAACCTATGTACTTGAAAACGGTGAGATTACCTTAAATGGCGCTTCAAAGGACTTACGTCATCATGAAGGTGTTAAAAAAGCTTATCTAGGAGAAGTCTTAGACACTACATCACAAGAAGTCATTCAATCCTTTCAGGCCTCTAGCCTGTAAACAAACAATTTTAGGAGGAAAAACATGATACATAACAATAAAAAGGATCAAGGCGAACACATAGAAGGGTTACGATCTGCCATTGAACATAGAGCAACTTGGTTTGCCCTTATGGTGGACGAAGCGAAAAAAATGGGATTAGATACTGAGTTTGCAAGAAATGCCGTATTCAGATGTGGCTCATTTCATGGCAATCACAAATTGCCGGATACGGATAATCTGAAGGAATTTGCAGATGCTTTCTTAACAGACGATGTCAAAAAGATATTTGAGATGGAAACAGAGGTGACAGAGGATCACTTAGAGGTTACCTTCCATTACTGTCCATTGGTAGAAGCCTGGAAAAAATTAGGTATCCCGGAGGAAGACATTGATATATATTGTGACATAGCCATGGAAGGTGACCGAGGTATTGTCAGTACCTACGATCAATTCGAATTTGAGTTAGGTGATACCATAGCCAAGGGCTGTGACACTTGTAAGTTACATATTCGAAAAAAGTGAGACTCTCATAGTATACAGATTTAGGTTTTGACAAGCGCTTATGATTGGGCTATATTATAATCATACTAAGTCGATATGTATAGGAGGTTATTTTGAAGATTTCAGCAAAAGGACGGTACGCTATTGTCGCCATGATTGAGATGGCAATCCATTATAAAGACCAACAAACCCTATCACTTGTCACCCTATCAGAGCGCCTTGATATTTCCAAGATCTATCTGGAGCAGGTTTTTACATTACTAAAAAAACAGGCCTTGGTCAACGCCATAAAAGGTTCCCATGGTGGGTACTATTTATCCAAGAAACCGGAAGAGATAACCCTACTAGAAATCATGAAAGCGACAGAAGCAGGACTCTTTGAAGGCCCTAAGGAAACGGCATCCTTTAATGGGCCTGAGACGGAAGTGGTGCTCATGCGTCAAGTCTATGAACCTTTAGATGATGCGATAGAGAAGTGCTTGAAGGGAAAGAACTTAGAAGATCTAAAAATCGAAGTTGAAAGCTTACGAAGTAAAAATACGAATATGTATTATATTTAGCCAAGTAAAGGAGTTGCTACATTGAACAAAAAAGCGTTCAACACACAATGTATACATGGTGACGAGAGAAAACATGACACAACAGGGGCAGTCAGTGTGCCCATATACCAATCGGCTACATTTGCCCATCCGAGTGTTGGAGAAAGTACTGGGTTTGACTATTCAAGATTACAGAATCCGACAAGAGAGCATTTGGAAAACACCATCGCTCAGTTGGAAGCCGGTCATAAAGCGCTGGCTTTTTCTACAGGCATGGCCGCGATGACGACCCTTATGACCCTTTTTGAACCTGGAGATCATATAATTGCTTCAGATGACTTGTATGGTGGTTCTCATAGATTGTTTCATCATATCAGTATGAAATACGGCATACGATTTAGTTTTTCATCCATGACGGATCCGAAGGAAGTCGAAGCACTTATTGAAAAGACTACAAAAGGCATATTTGTAGAGAGCCCTACGAATCCCATGATGCAGGTCACAGACCTTAGACAAATGGCTCGACTTGGCAAAGCCCATAACCTTCTAATCATGGTAGACAATACTTTTTTAACACCCTATTATCAGAGACCTTTGGAGCTAGGAGCGGATGTGGTAATACATAGTGGCACCAAATATCTTGGCGGTCACAACGATACACTAGCAGGTATGCTGGTGGTCAAGGACGAAGCGCTTCATGAAAAGTTAAGCTTTTACGCCAAAACCATTGGGGCCTGTTTATCCCCATTTGACAGTTGGCTCATAATTAGAGGCATAAAAACTTTGCCCATTAGAATGGATTATCAACAAAAGTCAGCCCTATTTTTAGCCAACTGGCTAAGAGACCAGACACAGATCAAGCAGGTCTATTATATTGGCCTTAAAGACCATCCCGGATATGCTATATCAAAAAGCCAAGCCAGTGGATTTGGTGGGATGATTTCCTTTGAAGTCGCATCGGAAAGTCTGGCAAGACAAATACTGGAAAAGGTTCAAGTGATTCAGTATGCAGAAAGCCTTGGTGGTGTGGAGACCTTGATTACATACCCCATGTTACAGACCCATGGTGATATTCCAAAATCTGAGAGAGAAGCCAAAGGCATCAATGAAAGGCTATTAAGGTTATCAGTCGGCCTAGAATCGGTCGAGGATTTGTTGGAGGATTTAGAACAAGCAATGGAGGTTAAATCAAGTGATATATAACTTTGATGAGATTATAGACAGAAATAACACAGATTCCTTGAAGTATGATTTTGCAGAAAAAAGAGGCATGCCTGAAGATTTGCTACCGATGTGGGTTGCAGACATGGACTTTAGAACACCCGAACCGATTATAGAGGCTTTACAAAGTACGGTCAGCCACGGTATTTTTGGGTATTCAGAGAGTCGAGAAGACTATTATAGAGTATTGGAAAAATGGTTTCTAACACAGTTTAATTGGCAGATCCAATCCAAATGGCTGGTTAAGACACCTGGCGTGGTTTATGCAATCAGTCAAGCCATCCGCGCCTTTACAGAAGAAGGTGATGGCGTCCTGATTCAAGAACCGGTCTACTATCCCTTTCGTCAGACCATCGCTATGAATAAACGTAAGGTTGTGGTAAATCAATTGGTCTATAACTATGGAAGGTATGAGATTGATTTTGAAGATTTTGAAGCAAGCATTCAAAGAGAAAGCGTCAAGCTCTTTATACTATGTAGCCCACATAACCCTGTCGGACGTGTATGGACCAAAGAAGAACTTATAAGAATGGGAGACATCTGTCTAGAACATGGTGTCATCATCATTGCCGATGAGATTCACAGTGATTTTACCTTTGAAAATATAACCCATCATGTCTTTGCAGATTTGAAGTCTGAATATCTGGAACAGACCATAACTTGCACAGCACCTTCAAAAACCTTTAATCTGGCAGGTTTACAGATTTCTAATATTCTCATAGCCAATCAAACATACAAAAAACGTTTCAAAGAAGAAATGGCAAAAGGCGGCTATTCTCAACTCAATATTATGGGCATTGTAGCTTGTAGGGCAGCTTATCATCATGGTCATGGGTGGTTATCTCAGTTAAGAGTTTATTTAAAGGATAATCTTAAGTATGTTAGAAGCTTTGTAAATACCCAATTAGAAGGGGTGAGGTTGGTTGAACCGGAGGGCACCTATTTGCTTTGGCTTGATTTTTCTACATACCTTAAGAAACACGGCCTATCCGATCAAGAGTTAAATCAGCTCATTGTTTATGAAGGGAAGCTTTGGCTGGATGACGGCAATATGTTCGGTCAAGGTGGCCATAGCTTCCAGAGAATAAACATGGCATGTCCAAGAGCCTTATTAGTAAAAGGTATGGAACAACTGGCGACGGCCTTAGCCATTCATACTAAGGCAATAAAAAACTAACAGGGTGATAAGACTGTTAGTTTTTTAAACACTATAATCAGGGGGATTCATACTGGTTTTCATTTGTATAATTTTGTTCTTACCGGATTTTTTTGCTTTATACAGAGCCACATCCACATCCCTTAGATGTTCATCAAGGGAATCATGTTCAAAAACACCATAACCACCACTTAATGTGGCACCGGTTTTTTTGACCACATCCAGAAGGTTAAACTGATGAACAAAATGATTAAGCTTCCGGGTCACAGTTTCTAAGTCAAGATGAAGCATGATGATGAATTCATCCCCACCATAACGGGCAATATGACCGTCGTCTTTAAAATGCGTTTTCAGTAATTCACCTATTTCACGAAGAAGTCGATCACCCATTTGATGACCATGGAAATCGTTTACATTTTTGAAGTTATCTAAGTCTACCATTAATGAGACAAAATGCTGGTCAGTTTCAATAGAATGGCGATACTTTTCAAAAATATAGGCTCTGTTGTTGACTTGGGTTAACTCGTCTTGATAAGCCATATTCTCAAGCTTGGCATTTAAAATATTAAGTAGCGTATTTTTCTCATAGAAGGTGATGGAAAACTGACGAAGCATAAGAAACACAACCAGTAAGCTCATGGGTATTTGAATGATGCGATCATAGAAAGCCAGTTCAGGTGTGTGGACAGGAAGAAAGTCAGGATATAAGTATTCAATAGTAATAAACCCACACATCATAGTAACTAAGAGTGAGATGAAGAACAGCCTTTGCCAGCCACTAAATAAAAAGCTCACAGCAACGGAACATAAGAAGACGTAAGCAATCACATTATTACTATAAGCACCTGAGTTATACCAACCAAGGGGTACTATAAAAAGGATAATAAATAAAATACAAGGAAAACGTAACCATAAAGCGTGATTCTTGTATTTATTTACCAATCCTGTGACAAAAAGCATCACGACCCATTTATAGTTGGCTTCAAAAGGGTACTGAATCAACAGGTTCAAGATGATATTGGTCACTGAAACAATCAGGATGATAACAAGAATTTGATTAAACAGTTGATCTTGTATCGAGCGCTCTGTAGACTTGAAGTTCAGCAAGTCTCTAATATTCATAGTTTTACCTCAATGTATAAAATGGGGTTAAAGTGTCAATACGATAACGTTGGTTCTTCACATACATATAAAACAATATTACTATTTTACAATACATTTGTCAATGTGACCCAAAGGACATGCTTTGATTTTTACAAAAGTCTGCTATAATAATAAGATAAACACAACTTAATTAAGACAGGAGCATGCTATGAAATATGATTGGATCTTAATGGATATTGATGATACATTAATTGACTTTGAAGGAAGTGAACACGCAGCTTTAATGCAAGCCATGAAAAGCAATAACATTCACTTTACAGAACAGTATTTTGAAGTCTATAAACTCATTAATAGAGAACTTTGGCAGCTTTTTGAAAAAGGAATCTATAAAAAAAATGAAATCCTAACACTTCGCTTCGACTTACTTTTTGCACAGTTAGGTTTACATGGTGATGCAGCCCAAGTAAACCATGATTATCTGGTTGCCATGGGAGACCATGTAACCTTAGAGCCGGGGGCAGAAGCATTATTAAAAAAATTACAAGGAAGCGTGAGATTAGCCATCGTCACCAACGGCACCAAGTTGGCCCAGGACATTAAGCTTGAGCGCTGCGGTCTAAAAAAATACTTTGAAGCCATCTTTATCTCAGATGTTGTTGGTGCTCACAAACCAAATGAAGCTTTTTTCGAGGCGGTAGAGAAACAAGTAGGACCCTTTGACAAAGACCGTACCATAATTCTCGGTGATGGACTCTATTCAGATATTTTAGGTGGACTGCGCTATGGTATATGGACCTGCTGGTATAACAAAAACAATATCGAAAAGCCAAGTGACATTCAACCGGATTATATTATACATAATCTTCATGAGTTCCTAACCATCGTCAAAGCATGATAGGTAAAAAAAACGTCCCCCGATTATGTTAATCTGTAGGGACGTTTTTACGAACTCAACTTTACTCAATGACGAAACGACTGACCACTTCATTCAGTACTTCGACATTATCATTAACTTCTTTGGAGATGAGATCCAAATCACCAATGGTTTGCTTTTGGGTTTCCATGGTGGCATTGATTTCCTCAGCGGTTGCCGCATTTTCTTCTGTTACCGCGGAGATAGATTGTATAGCATGAAGGGCAGTTTCTTTGGCCTGATTAATATCACTATAAGAAGCTTGAACTTGCCCCATCTTATCTGTGGATTCATCAATTAAACGACTACTGTCTTCCATAGTGGCTTTTACATCTAACATCTTAGTGTGAGCGACCTGTATAGAATCATTCGACTTGGACATGTTGCCTTTAGATGCGTTAACAGCTTCAGTTACAAGGTTGATAATCTGATTAATCTCTTTAGTTGAAGTGGTGGTTTGTTCTGCCAGATTTCTAATCTCAGAGGCAACGACAGCAAAACCTTTACCGGCTTCACCGGCTCTAGCAGCTTCAATAGAAGCATTCAGTGCCAAGAGGTTGGTTTGTCCGGCAATCCCTTCAATGGTGGTGACAATATCATTTATAGAACTGGAGTGGGTACTTAAGTTCTCAATGTTCTCATTAAGTTTCTGTATAGCGACTAAGGTCGTATCAAATTCTGTAACAAGAGCAGACACCGATTCATTACCAAGGCCTTGTTGTTCGCTCACCTTTGTTGAGAATGCAAGTACATCGTTGGCAAGTTCGTTACTCATAGCAATCAACTCATTAAGTGATTCGAGAGAATCTACACTCTCACTAGCTTCATGGGCCTGATCTTGAGCACCATTAGCAAACTCATCCACAGCGGTCACCACATTAGTGGCACTTTCGGTGGTTTGAGCGGAGATGACGGACATCTGGTTGGCATGGTGTTTGAGTGTTTTAGAGAAGTCTAGAATCTGGCTTATGATACTTCTAAAAGCCTCATTCAGATGATTGACAGAGTTGGCCATGGTACCAATCTCATCTTTTCGATTCTCAAGTTGTTTTAACTTCTGAGAAGGACTGATGTTTAAGTTGGCTATAAGCTTTAATTGTTCTGTCATAGCAGCAATTGGCTTGGTAATGGTAATACTAAAGAGGGTGGCGACAAAAGCACCAATGACAAGAAGTACCACGGCTACGATGATAATCAGTGTCATGCTGTTTCTAAGCATGGTCTCTTGGTTAGCTCTTTTTTCCAGGATGGTCGCTTCGATATCATCCACATAATTGCCGGTACCGATGACCCAGCCATAAGGCTCAAATGTTTGAGAATAGCCTCTTTTCCTATCGGCTCTTGTTTCACCCGGCTTAGGGAAATAATAATCCAGATACCCACCGCCTTCCTTTGCATTGGCAATCAGTTCTTGAATAATATACAGCCCATTGTCATCTTGTAGATTAAGTCGGTTGCTGCCTTCAACGTCTGGATTTCCAAGAAGGACCACATTGTTGCCTTCAAGATCGTCGGCCCAGAAGTATCCGACATCACCGTATTTGGCTTCTCTTACAATATCTGCAGCAACAGCTTTACCTTGATCCGGTGTTAAGACGCCGGCTTCAACTTGATTCACCACACCTTGAAGCTCACTGACAATGATTTCAACTTGATATTTAAGGTTAAGGTCATAATTATCATACATATAGGTTTCCAATTCGTTGATGCTATCTTCCGAGCTATCTTTAATGATGACATAAGAAGAGATACTTAAAATGAGGATAGTAAGTAGAATCAAAAGATTTGTTACCAAAGCTTGTTTTACCAAAAATTTCATGTAAAAACCTCCTCGTAATAAAATGAATAGCATTATAATATTCTAATAATTCATTATACACCCAAATCGTGAAAGATTAAAGCCTTTCTAGATCATAAACACCTATGGGAGCTGAGTTTAGTGAAACTTAGTTTTGACC
>NZ_JARGDP010000043.1 GCF_029210395.1 Petrocella sp. FN5
GCAACTGCAATCAAGTCATCTGTTGTCTTAGGTACTTCTAATCCAGCATTTTCCAAAGCTACTGAATCATAGGTCAATATTAACGTCTGTGCAAAAGTTGGTAATCCATATGTTTTCGAGTCAAAAATACAACTCTCCATCATACTTTTTGAGTACATTGAAGTATCAAGTCCGTTCTCTTTAATGTAGTCATCGATTGGCAATAAGTAGCCGTTTTCTACGTATTCTTTCATCCAAAAATAGTTAACCCAAACCACATCATAGTTGCCATCGCCTGGTCTTGATTGAAACGAAAGTATTTGCTTTTGTTTAAGATTACCGTAGTCTACATCATCAATTGTAACCATTGAATCGGTATAATCTTTAATGATTTCTTTTTGTGTGTCCGCATGAGGACCTGCCCATCTTGATACAAACAATGAAGTCGGTTCTTTAGCTACTTCTGTTGCCTCTTCAGTTACTTCAGTTTCAGTTGTTTCTTCTTTTACATCATTCTCTTTGCCCTTACACCCCACACTAAAAACCACTACCAACAGTAATAACAACCCTACGATTCTTTTCTTATTCCACATAATATATCTTCTCCTTTTTTTAATTTCGACTCTTTTATAAGTGTCGAAATTTTTATCTTATATGATGAATGCCATAAGATTTAATAATTGAGATCCATTTACTTCGTTCTTCTTTGTTTACACTCTTCTGATGAATGCCCATATCCATCATGCCAAATTGCTCAATTTTTGATATACCCAAGTTATGATAAGCCATAATTTCACCATACTCAATTCGGTCATATTTCTTCATCAGTTTTGCAATGCCTTCAAAATGTTCAAGATTGTCGTTCACGCCAGGTATTATTGGAAACCTTAACACTATATTAGCGCCACTATGATAAAGAAGGTCTAAGTTTGATAAAATCAGTGCATTGTCCACCCCGCAATAATATATGTGTTTTTCAGGATCCGTTACTTTATAGTCAAAAAGAAACAAATCTATTTTCGGTAATATCTTCAAAAAATTTTCAGGTGGTGCATACCCTGAAGTATCCATACAGATATGTATACCATCTGTTAAGTCTAGAAAGTCCGCAATAAAGTCAACTTGATTCATCGGTTCCCCACCTGATAACGTTATGCCGCCTCTCTCAAGACTTTCATTAGGTAGTTCATAGTACACAAGATCCGGCTTAAGTTCATCCAGCAATTCTTTTGTTGAATATTCTTTCCCAATAATCTTTAGCGCTTCATAACAGCATACTTTAACACATTCTCCACATAAATTACACAGTTCATGATCAAAAACATGTTTCTCTTGACCTTGGTATTCAATTTTATCATGTGCCCCTGGAAGGCATACCGGAATGCATTCCATACAATTGACACATAACGACTCATTATATAAAAACTGCGGTCCTGACAAAAACGATTCAGGATTATGACACCATTCACACCGAAGGGGACAGCCTTTGAAAAATATAGTTGTGCGAATACCAGGGCCATCATTCAATGAAAATCGTTGTATATCAAACACCCGTGCTTTTTTTGTATTAATAGGTAACTCTGTCATATATCTCCTGCTGGATGTCCTTTTTTAAATCTACGAATCTAGCACTGAATCCACCTACACGCACGATTAGATCCTTATATTCTTCCGGCTTTTGTATTGCATTATATAAATCTTCTTTACCTAAGACAGTAATCATTGCTTGTGCACCACCTCTAACAAAATAGCTAATTAATGCACGATGTACCTTTTCTCTTGAACTGGCCATGAGTTCTTTTGTAAATCTCATGTTCTGAACCGCTCCAGCATGATTATCATGAGACAGCTTTGCAAGAGAGTTAAGCATAGCTGTTAATCCATTTTTATCCGTTCCCGGTGAAGGGTTGTTTGCATTTGCCATAGGCATGCCTGATTTTCTACCATCCGGTGTCGCCCCAACCCATCTTGCTAGTGTGGTGTTTTGTGCATTATTAATGGTCACATATAGATACGCTTTAAGTCCTACAGCCGAAGCTTGTTCTCTTGATTTTTCTGCAATGTAATTATGTAAGTCTATATAGATATCATCCACATAATCATCATCATTGCCATATTTCGGTGCATCTAATAATAGCTTTCGGATTTTATCGTACCCATAAAAATTGTGATCCATCGCTGTTACTAACGCATCTACAGTCAGTGTTTTCTCTTCGAATATGTGTTTTTTAATGGCTGCTAACGCGTTAGCTGAATTAACATTTCCATATAATTCTAATGCACCTGTTAAATGGGCACAACCCCCATTAAATATTGCTTTACCGGATTCTAAACAACCGTCATATAGCATCGACACTAATAAGAAGGGATGCATTTTTCCGGTTATATCATACTCATATTTTTGAAATTTTGCTTGAGCGACGATATAATAGGATATAATCGACTTATATTCTTCATAGAATTCATCATAACTCGTACACGCTTTTAAAGATTTAACCTTTGGCCCCATCTCTTTATTACTCACATGATCATAACCACCACGAATTGCTAATTCTAACATTTTAAGTGAATTTGCTGAACCATTAGGACTACCAAAACTAAAATGGTTAAATTCAAATTCACCACAGCCAAGAGGCATGTATGACTCAGCTATTTCCTTTGAAACATCAAAGGCCTTACCAATAGCATATACAAGGATATCATCGTTATATAACAATGGGTATGTTCTTCCTTCTTCAATACAATTCATTGCCGCATCCCATATAGCTTTAGGCGTTTCACTGTTAAACCGTAGTGTCGTCTGTGGTAAAGGTTCTAAAACCGTACGACAAGCTTCAATAATTGTCAAGCAAACTCGATCTGCATTTTTGGGATTTCTCCGTCCATATCCACCGATAATGACTCTTCCATCTGTCTCTGAATCCATGTGATTGATAAGTCTGAAGAAAGATTGTAGCATCGCCAAAGCTTCATCTTCTGTAATAATGCCATTATCTATATCATGTACATAAAAATCGCCGATATACTCATCAACTCTACCATGCTGTAACAAAGGAATCAGTAGACCGTATAACCATGACAATTGTAATGCTTCAAACATACTGCTTGGTGGGTCCATTTGAATCTTCAATAATGCATCTGCTATATTCTTTAATTCAATCTTTCTTTGTGGATTATCCGTATTGTTCATTAATTTAATCGCTTGACTACAATAGAACGCACACACGCTTTTTACAAGTTCAACTTCTTCTAACATACAATCATAAATTACAACATCTTCGTTATTATCAATAGCCACTTTTCGACGGTTTCTCACCAAATCCATAAGCCCATTAAGTCCTAAATTAAGAAGTTTTTCATAATCTATAAAGGCCCCTGCCATCCGGATAATCGGACAAGCTGGTAAAGGCTCTTTCTTCCACTCCATTGATGGAAAAATGTCCTGTAATTCATCTGGTCTTTGATTGAAAATAATCGTTGTTGTATTTTTTGATTTCCAAAATGTTAGTAGATCATGAAGGTCTTCACGGTATTTTGCATTTCCAGTAGCAAACTCAAGCTCTCGCGTTACTTTTTCTTCATCCATATAGTACCCAAAACCACCTGTTTGTCCTTGAATGCCAAGTCCTACTAACCCCATTTGCAACCGTCCGGCAAATAAATCTTCGTCCTGAATAGGGTGTAATGCTGCAGGAAATTGAGCTTTTAAGGATGCAACTTCAATTTCTTCCGGTCGATTGTATTTATTTATTGCTTCTCTATAAGCATTTGTAAAATTTATTTCGTATTGCAAATCTTCTCTAGGGTTTTTAACCTTGAAATTATTCATAAATCCTCCTTGTACGTTACCATTGTCCTTACCAATTGCATTTATTATACCAAGACTATTAAATAAACTCTTCTCTTGCATTGACTAATTCTTTGTGCTATATTGACTTAACAACGTATTTTCATGCTATTGGAGGGGAACCTTATGAAACCCATACAGATTTCCATCAATAATTTCATAAACAATCCCAATTATAATTATGCAAGCATCATTGATGATCCTAATCAGTTAAAAGTTGAGCATTTTCATAATTATTATGAATTATTTATTGTTAATGAAGGAACCGCTAAGCACCATGTGAACGGAGCCATCGAACAACTCCAAAAAGGAGATCTCGTTTTTATTCGACCTGATGATGCGCACAACTATGAAGAAACCTCAAAACGTTTTAGCATCATTAATATTCTCGTACCCATGAATGCAATAACAGAATTACTGAATTACCTTGGGCCTAGCTTTAATGCAGAAAAACTTTTAATGTCAACGTTACCCCCTATGGTGCATTTAGACCAAAATGAGTTCAATGAAGTTATTGCTGAACTAGAGCAATTGGTGTTATCCAGGCGATTATCTAAAGAGAATTCTGCCTATATATTCCGAATTGTACTGATGAGAATCATTACAAAATATTTTTCACCTTCAATCGTTAAGGGGAATAGCAATGTGCCCACATGGCTTAAGTGGTTAGCCTTTGAAATGCATAAGAAAGAAAATTTTGTTGTTGGTCTGGATGCCATGTATCGGCTTTCTGACAAATGCCCTGAGCACCTTTCTAGAATGTGCAAAAAATACCTCAATAAAACTCCGACGCAATTTATCAATGAAATACGTTGCGAATATGCCGCAAATCTTATTGCATTTTCCGAAACAAAAATCATTGATATCTCCTACGAAGTAGGTTTTGGTAATTTAAGTCATTTTTATCACTGCTTTCAAGCTGTTTATGGCGTAGCACCAAATGCTTTTAGAAAGTCACCTAAGATTGATCAAGAAGATTTGGACGCGATGCAACTTCCAACATTAGATACGAGTACTATTAATAAGGCGATACCTTTGAAGGATTTTTATTAAGATTGACTCTACATATCGAAAACCAATAAATGAAAATTCCGTATCGCGTTAATTTCGATACGGAATTTTCATTTATTGGTTTTCCTTTAATTAATTCTTCAGCAAATTTGATATAGATTTTAATCTAGCGCTCCATTTGAATATTTTGCAAATTAAAAATACGAACCGCATTAACTGATGCCGTTTCAATGGCTTCATTGCAATAGGATACCAGGGCCTTTGTATCTTGCGGTCCATAATGCATGGTAACTGGTCCTTTGATACAACCACCTCTACAAGCCATCCCTTCTATAAAAGTATACTTCAAGCGGCCAGCTTTTCCTAATCTTAGGGCTTTATCGCAAGCTTCTATCCCATCACAAACTAATGGTTCAATGGTCATATCCAACTCTTTATTTTTGAGAATCTCATTAACAGCAGCCGTTACACCGCCTGAAGTGGCAAAACCGCGTCCATAGGCAGAAGCATTGTTTAGCGGAGAAGGTTTAAGATCTTCTATATTTAGATCCATCGTTTCAATCATTGCCGTCAATTCCTCAAATACTAACACATAATCAACACTTTGGTCTTCTAACTGTCGATGTTCCTCTTCTTTTTTTGCTATACAAGGACCAATGAACACAACCACAGCTTCAGGATCTATGGACTTTACCAATCGTGCAGTGGCTACCATTGGAGATATGGTTGTGGAAATATGTCCCACTAATTCAGGGAATTTTTCATGAACGTAATTAACGAAAGCAGGACAACAAGAACTGGTCATAAATGTGTCACCTTCTGATAGGCGATGGATCAATTCTTCCGCTTCGTGAATAGCTACAACATCTGCACCTAGAGCTACCTCAACCACATCTGTAAACCCAAGTATTTTCATGGCTGTTATAACTTTTCCCAAGTCAACATAATTATACTGGGTCGCAATCGCTGGAGCGATAATGCCATATACTTTCCTATTTTTTTGTTTTAAGGCCTCAATGACTTCCACGATTTGAGACTTATCTTGAATGGCTCCAAATGGGCAATAATAAACACAGGTTCCACACTGAATACACTTTTCATTGTCGATTATCGCCTTTTTATGCTCATCCATTTGGATTGCTCCAGTTGGGCAAGCCTTAACACAGGGTCTCATAACGTCAGCGACGGCATCATATGGGCAACTCGCATGACATCTTCCACATTCAATACACTTGGACTGATCGATGAATGCTTTATTATTAACGATGGTTATAGCGTCTTTGGGACAACTTTGCTTGCACCTGTGTGCCAAACACCCACGACATATTTCTGTCACCACATATCGGTTTTCAAGGCATTGATCACACGCGGATGGCAATACTTCCACAAGATTATCGTTGGATTCGTCTCCACCAAAAGCCATTAATAGTCGCTCAGATGTTACAGCTCTTTCATGATGAATACAACATCGAAACCTTGGATTAGGTCCTGGGTTAATCTCATAAGGAATCTCCTTGGTTTTTTCATCCAGAATACCTTCAAATGCATATTGTGCAACTTTTTGATAGACTTCATTTTTAATTTGTTGGACTTGATTTTCAAATATTCTCATAAGCATCCTCCGATATGTAATGCAAGCAAACCTCTTTACCTACTTGCTTAAGCGCCTCTACCAAGGCTTTTACAACTGTAACCTTCATACTTAACTCAATTGGAAAATCGGCGTTTTGATGCGCTTGATTCATGGCTTTACCAAGCCATATATCAATATGCGTACTTTCTTCAATCATTAATTTAAACAATCTGGTAGCACCATCACTCTTAGAAGTAATGACACTATCTGGTTTTTTTCCCCAACTTTCAATAAGTTGAATGGTACGTTGTAGGGTTAACACCCCTTCTGTCACTAAATCAATATCTTTAATATAAGCTGTTGGTGGTACATCCTTGTCTATATAAGTCAGCGATGTTTTAATTGGATGGTTCAGGACTCTTGAGACAATATTTGCTGCCGTTCCACCACATACAACTTTTTTACCATCCATTTTCATGAATTTTGCAACAAAAGGCTCATCCACAAGGGGATTAATAGGTGGCCCCGTAAAGAGCATGACCTGAAGTGGTTTCCTAATCTTCACCGTCACTACGGTTGTATCATCTCCAGGGGCTTCACAATAGAGATCATTACAGGCACCAATAAGTCTTTGGCTTAATTGACTAGCATTTTGATTCCCTTCACGTTCTAAAAAAGCAGCGACATTCTCCCATTCCCAACCAAAATTCAAAATATTACCTACTCCCGCATGTATGACCCCATCACTACATACGACTACAAAATCATCTTGAATTAGATCTAGGTAGCTAATCCATACTTTTTTATCATAAAATGCTTTAATCGTTTTCTCCGTTTCCATGATTTTTCCATTCCTAACGAAAAAGAAGGGTGGGTTCTCCGATTCAAAAATCTTACACCTTAAATTTTTATCAATTTCTATAATGCTAAAGGTGGCGTAGGCTATTTCCCTAACTTTACAGACTGGCAATGTATGTATAATTGTATCAATGACCTCTTCAATATTCGCTCCTTTTTTCAGCATTGTAATGGCGATCTTAGATGTTAATGTTGCCAATATATTAGCTTTAACCCCGCTTCCAAGACCATCTGCTAATACAATCAAAGTTCGATCCTCTGATTTAAACACCTCAACTTTATCACCACATAACTCTTCACCTTTTTTATTTAAGCTATAATGAGCTACATCTATAAAAACGTCATTCCTCGATGTCATCCAATAAACCTCCTTGGTCCCTTAACACTAGGTTTTTCAAGCTATTAAGGCTCATTTTTGTTTCAGCTGTGGTTTCACCTAAGAGACTGGCAATCTCCTGAGCAACGCGCATCTGCTTATCAATAACCTCTTGCGTCTTTAATAATGTCTCCTTCTTGACCTGCTCCAAAGCCTTTTTCTTTGCTTCTATTGGGGTGATGTCTGTAAAAAAGCATAGCAATACATCATCCCCTTCGTGATAGATAATATTCGTTATAAAATGGCGTTGTACAGAAGGTACATAGATTCTCTTACCTTTGACGCTTGTCCGGTTATTCAATGCTTCAGCAAATAATTTTTCTTCGATAAAGGTTTCAATTGGCAGGCCAATGGTTTTTACTGAAGTTTCATTGAAAATGGCGTCGAAGGTTGGGTTAATTTCTATTATTGTTAATTTTTTGTCAATTGTGCACACAGCATTTGGACTATTATCTATTAACACAGAATGCATATTTTCAGCTTTGCCTCTTAAATAAGCCAAGCATTCATGTACATCTGAATAACCGTAGAAAACTGCTTGAGCTTTTTCATGACAATCCACATACCCACATGCACCACAATTAAGTTCATCATGTTTTGTATATTTACCCATTTGTCTTAATATTTCTTTAATCTCACTATGATTTGGCATCTCGCGCATGTCTTTTCTATGGCTAAATATCCGTTTGACTTTTACTTCACTACCATCAAGTCTGATAGAAGGTCCATAATCTGTATCAAAATCTAATCGATATGCTTCCATTAACTTCTCTCTATGGTATCTTTGGTGGGCGTTCTTTGGAAAATCCGGTCCATTATTACAACTACCTTCACATATATTCAGTTCAAAAACATAGCCTTCGATTGGATTTTGAATCAACTCCTCACATAAACTGCGACATTGATGCATACCACTAATCTGTTTAAAATGCTGCTTTGAAGGCGTCTTATCCTGTTCATTTATGAACTCTGTCCCAAGGGGAAATCCTCTACCTCTTCGACTACCTGTAAGATCAAATTTTTCATTTGCTAATCCTTCTAACATGATTTCTTCTTCCACAAACCAGCGACTGAGTTCATCAAAAGTGATGACAGCATCAATGGCTCCAGTTATTTCTTCTGCTTCTGCCATCTTAGCCAAACATGGTCCAATAAAGAGCACTTTTATGGATTCATGCCTTTGTTTAATATACAATCCATGAGCAATCATTGGTGAAACAACCGGTAATATAGAAGGAATCAATTCAGGATATAGGTATTCAATCATATAGTTTGCAGAAGGGCAACAGCTGGTCACCATTTGTTGTCCAGCCTTTTCACCTATTAGTCTTTCATAATTCATTGAAACGATCTCAGCACCTACCGCTGTTTCTTCTATGAGACTAAACCCAAGTTTTTTTAGCCCTGCAACCATTTGTCCTGGTGAAGTTAATTGAAAAGCACCAATAAAAGAAGGGGCTAGGCTTACCGCATAGGATACCCCATTGCTAAGATCTGATTTAATTTGTTCAATTGGGTTTTTTATTTTCAAAGCATCTTGAGGGCATTTTGCCAAACATCTACCACATTTGATGCAAAGATGATCCATAATCTTTCTTTCTTCTTTGTTGAAGCTAATCGCTTTCGTAGGACATGCACGTAAACATTTAAAACAGTTATCACACAAAGATTTGTCGAATTCTATAAACTTCATCCATTTATCACCTCGAGAACATTTTTTTTGAAAAAGTCGATGACTTCATCTGGTTTCAATGATAAGACTTGATCATCCACCTTAATACTTACTGACTTACCACAAATGCCTAAACAAAAAGATGATTGCAGTGTTACCTTTTCTTCAAGACCATACGTGCTAATTAAACTTTTTAAAGTTTGAATGACCTCATATGAACCTTTTAAATGACATGCGCTTCCAATACAGACTTGAATGACCATAAATTACCTCCGTTGACTATGAATTTTTTATTATATTGTTAAATTATTAACGTTTGGTATTAAAAAAAATAGTGTCTTTTTTTTATTTTTATACTCTAAAAGCCTTTATATTAAGGTAAATCGTATTTCTCGGCTTCATTTATATGTCCATCATACTCGATTTCGAAATATTTATCAAGACTTTTCGTTAAATTTATAACGTACTTTATTTGTACATTTATTTATGCCATTTATGAGCTACTATTTAACAACACCAAAAAAATCCATCAAAATACAACGCAGCCAATAATGAACATATCGTCAATATCCCTCTAGAAATGACAATGGTTGCATAGGTTCTTTTTAAGGCATACCCAAAGCTTTTATTAATCCTAAGGAGAACACTATCGTTAAGATCCAAACGGAAACAAACTCGAGCTTAAATGCCTGTACCAATAGCAACATGAGTTTTTGATTCCAACCCATCGAGATCCTTCTCCTGTTTGATACTCTTAGGGCACATATTGTTCTGTAATGCTTTGCACATACCCATCCTTTGTAACCACTCTAAATGGTGGTACAAAATCCGAATAATATTGTTCAAGATGTTCTTTGAACGCTTGAGTGCTAACCGATTTATGGGTAGCACTTTCGCTCCAATTTATAATATTGTATTGAGCATCTTCAGCTACTTGAAAAGACATAGGATAGCTGTTTGGATTATGAATATAAAACCCACCTGGCATATCTTCATCTGGATCTATATCAAGCGCCTCCAACCTTTCAGTATCATCAAGTGTCAGCCATTCAATTTGATCCAGATGAAAAAAAGCTTTAGAATATTCATCGATTTCAAAGTTTGATATAAACCCTATAAAATTGCTTTCCGGCGTTTCCATAAAATCCTCTATTGTTGCTGAGTATTTTTGAACAAGGTCATGAATAGATACTTGTAATTGGCCCAGGTCATTTTTTATATAATCTATAGCCACTTCCAATGGATCTATAAGGGATAGGTTATCCCCTTCATCATTTTGTTTTTGCAACGCTTTATAATAATCTGCTATCTTAATGTCTGTTTCTGGCGTAACATAATATACTGTGCCGTTTCCATCCATCCATCGCTCTACACACCAAATCCCATCTTCTCCCTGAACAACAGGTTGGGATAAAAATAGCTGATATGTTTCGCCTGTGGAAGCTGGAAATTTTATGACAATATGATTCCCACTGTATGTTTCCTTTGGTAACATTTCTCTCGTTTCTAGAAAAATCCGAAGCGCCATTTCTTGCCCTGCAAGTGTAGAGAAATCAGCTTCACCACTCCAAAAGCTACCTAAAAACTTAGGCGTAGAGTGATCATATGAAAAGACCAATATCGGTTTACCCATACTAGCCTCCTCCGTAATCCAACCGTCAACTTCATTCATACCACCTGCCAACATAATCCCACTTATATCTTCGGGCTTAAGGCGGTATTCGAGACTCCAAATATCAAGTGTGGTTGCAGGTAGCAGTTCATCAAAGGATGCTATCTTCTCAAGCTTTGTTATTTTCCTATCTATTATCTTAAAATAATTATCCTCGGTGTTATAATCTGCAATTGTTTCCTCAATAAATTGATGAGCATAATCCTCTATTGACAGCTGTTTTTCTTGGGGATTACTCATTAGCCCTACACTAACCGCTATCACAGTAATAAGTGCCACAATAACAACCCAAAATACTGGTTTTTTATAATTTAACACGTTTATAATCCTCCCTTTAACGTTTCCCTCTCCAAAAGCAAGAGGGCTTCCATTTAAAATATGTCGTCCAGTTGCAAGAGATAATAAGGAATTCGCATAAGGCTTTTTGATTTCTTCATTCATTTCTTTCAGTACCCTTTCATCACAAGAAAGTTCCATATCTGTACTCATTAACAAAAACGCAATCCACACAAGAGGGTTAAACCAATGTATGGATAGTATTATGAAAGCTAGTATCTTAATTATATGGTCTTTTCTCTGGATATGGGTCTGTTCATGTAGCAAAATATAGCTTCTTTCGGTGGTACTTAGGTCAACTGGTAGATATATCCTGGGTCTTATTAAGCCAAGCACAAATGGTGTTTTCAATTTCTGAGCGTGATAGATGTTTTGCTCAATTAACTGTGCACCTTTTAGTTGCCTTTTTAATCGTAAAACGGATACTACACTATAGATAAGCAGTACCATTATTCCTAAAATCCAAATATAAGTACCTATTTCTGTATAAATCTGCAATGGGTTGACACTTGCCCCAACATTGGGTGCGGGAAGTGAATTGCTCACTAATGAATCAACCACTTCTATCCCACTATTAACCTGTGGGCTTTGCTGATAGACAATATCATGGGGAATTAGCACCGCATTTATATTCCGTGGTATAAGGCTAAACATGCTTTCAAAGGAAAATGGAATTATTAAGCGAAAAGCAATCACACCCCATAAGGCATATGAGATGACCTTTGGCGCTTTTTTGAGCAGTAGCCTAATAAAGATTACACATAAGATTACATAACTTGCTGTAAGGCTCATATTTATAACAGAAAGAAAGAGTTCACGCATTATTACACCTCCTTGTGCTGATCAATTAATTTTTTCAATTCTTCAGCTTGATGCTTACTTAATTTTTTCCCACCAATAAAAGCTGTTAGAAATTTTGGCAAGGACCCTCCAAAAGTATCCTCAACAAAGTCTATGCTTTGCTTGGCATAATATTCATCCTTTGTAAGGATAGATGAAACTACAGCATTTTCATTTTGAAAAATATTCTTATCACATAATTTCTTCAGTACTGTATATGTTGTGGACTTTTTCCAACTCATTTCTTTTTCACTTAGCTTCACAAGGTCACCGGAACCCATCGGCTCGTTCTGCCATATTAACTCAGCAAACTTTTCTTCACTTTCTGTAAGTTTATACTCCTCCATGATGTCCTCCTTGGTCTATAAGTTATCGACTTTATATTGCAAGTCTACAACTTGTAGACCCATTTGTCAATACTTATTTTTAATACCAAAAACAGGCAAAAGAAACCCTTTCTCTTTTGCCTGTTGTACATTATAGTATACGGTAAAACGGTTCTGAACTGTTCAAATTAATATCAAAAGTGAAGCACCTAATTCAGCAAAGGCCATCATATCTTCGGGATTTTCTATGCACCATGAAACATTCATACTTATATTGTCTGGTGTAATCATGATCACTAGATGCCTTCTAATGGGATAATTGTCAGCCACTAGAAAAAAACTCTCCTCATTTTTTTGTACAAAATCCGTCATCTGCCTTTCGTCATCAGAAAACATATCAAAATACTTCGACAGCCTCTCCGGGAGAGCTATCCTTTGAAGTCCCCTAATATTCATCTTATGCCCCATCGTCTCAAGACTCTTGGCAATTTCTTCTACAGATAAGTCAATGGGGGATTTCGGTATAATTAACCCATTAAAGCCTCCCCCGTTTCCTAACCATTTTGTATTCTCATAAAGAACTATGTTGTTAGTGGTTGAACTACCGACTTTTACATTTTTTCTAAAATAGGCTTCCATTTTCCAACTGCTTTCATTAGATGAATTATCCCTTAGGGTGTATAGGAGATTCCGGGGTACGTCTTTATTAACTACTACCGATGTTGCAGCATTGTATTGATAATTTTTTTGTGCAGCGGCTTTTGCTCTTGCTTCATGGTTTTGCCTTCCCCTACGAGTAAGCAAAAGTGCCATTCCCCCCAGTACAATCACAAACAAAATGGGTACTACCACATCCTTCCATGTCATAAGCTTTCCTCCTTTTCCTTCAACTTATTAAGCGCATCCAGCATGGAATTAATAGACATTATACCATAGTCTAAAATGATATCATGTGTCTTTTCAGTAGCATCTTTGGCCAACAGAATGATTCGTTTATTAAGAAGGCTTGTTTTTGATGTTACTGAAACAATATCCTCTGGGCTGATTTTGCATACCATATTATTATCCTGACGGCAAAAAAAAGCGGGAGCTGAGGTGTCAAAAAGTGACATGTTGTACTTGGCAGTAAGATGCATTGCATCATTGGTTATTACTAATTCTCCTAAAAACCGTTTACCATCAATAATAATATTTGTTGTCCAAGTGCCTAAAAGAATTTCTTTGTTTTGTGTCATTTTCCATTTCCCCTTTCAAATTTAATCGGGTATGATTATTTCACCTTGTTCCATATCCGACATAATTCCCTCTAACATCTTAATATGATCCATATTTAGCACCATACAGTTATGAAGTATAAAACCCTCATCCTTGGTTTTACCATAAAGTACAGCCATAAAAAATACTTCCTTATCTCTGAAAATACAATAAGCTTCGTAAGCTTCTACCGCTTTTTCCTTTTTATTTAGGGCTTTTCCTATAGCAAAGTAGTTATTTTTTACACCTAAATTGGCAGTTTGATGATCCTCTGTTTCCTTTTCGGGATAAAACTCTGGAAAAGATGGCATCCCCAACTGTATTTCATTGACGAAATAATCTAAATCAATTGCCCTTTGACGAGGTATTTTCATCTCAGACTCAGCTTGTGCAATAAGCCATATGGTGCCACCATCTAAGCGGTTATAAATGTCAAAGTAAACCTCACCTAATATGGAATATTGCTTTTCTCTGTAAATTTCCCAGCTTTCCTGGGCATCCTTTAGCGCTTTTTTCACATCCTCAGGTGAGGTGTCTATAAGCAGATCATATACTCGCATAACCTCTAAATCCCATTTTTCTATCGCCTCATTGATACAGGAAATGGTACCTTGTGTATCTTGATTTTGGTTCATGCATCTCTCCAGTTCTTTATCAATGGCCTCTATGCTTATTCTTTTTATACCTTGAGATATCTCTTGACTTGATTCATTAGTTGATTCTTTATCTTCTATTTGTTTTTTTAGATTTTCATAGGCAATTTTACCTTGTGGCACTCCCTTTTGGGCTGCAAATTCATAGTCCAATAGAGCAAGCTCCCTCATATCTTTACCAGCAAGACTAACCCCTTCTCGGCACATTCCCATTACGTAGCGAAGCCAAGGATCGTTTTTTTCCTCTTCTGTCAGCTCCCAGGATGATGTTAGGTGGTCAAATACTTCTAATACCATATGAGCCTCATCTTCCTTAAGAATTCCTCCATGGGCCTTGGCCATCACTCTAACCTCCTCCAAATATGCCTCAAAATCTTTAATCAAATTTCTTTTATCCTCTGTAAGAGACTTAGTAGATGCCATTTGGGATATGCTCACAATCTCTCCCGCATTTTTTGGGGGGTCATCACCCGTAAGTAGAAGAATTCCATAGGCTCCCAGAATCAACATTAAAAAGAAAGCTACAAGTTTAAGCCCCCAGTTTCCTATTATTGAGGCCACTCTATTCACTTTATCCGGCATATTTTTCAATACATATCCTCCCCTCTTCATCTAAAATGCTTATTTGTTTTTCTTCCTTTTTCTTTTTTGATCCTTCTAATATTAGTAAAATACCGAAATTCAGACATTTCGGTATTTTACAAGATATCCATGTTCTATGCAGGTTCAGCCGCTTATCAATTAAATTCAATGGTATCTAACATCCCAAACAACAGGTCTTCTGTAGCGTCATCCGCACTGACGTCCATAGCAAGACCAATCTCAATTCGTTGACCATTTATCACCGCACTCATTTTCATCTGCTGCATACCATATATTTCAAAATCCGTGCTGTAAAAGTTCAAGCCCCAGTGTTGAAAGGACTCCACATCACTTCCATTATAGTCTCTGGCCATCCCTTCTATGGCTTTCTTAGCAGCATCTTCACCAAGACCGCTGCCTCTCACCCAGACTTCAACGGCGTTTTTCCCCTGATAGGCTTGAAGTCCATCGCTAATCTCCATCACATTCCATCCTGTTGGTACCACCATGGACACCTTTTCTGTTTCAAACCGTTCACCTTGGATGGGCGGCCCAAAGGTTATGTCTCCGGAGCTGCCTTCCTGGCTAATTTCGGATGCTTCTGCTGTTGAGGTGATTCCCGGTTCCTGTGCCAGACTGTCAGGATCCAGAGATAGACTCAGTACAAAATGGATAGTCATATCACCATCCTGGATATCCCCGCCACCCACCAAGTGCCATTCATTGTTTTCCATCTCAAAGGTTCCGTTCCATTGGAAAGGACTTTCCCACAACTCTCCAGTCAGCGTCAACCGATTATTAGAGACAAGGGCTGTCAGATTGGGTCCTGCCAGAGCATCAGCAAGCTGCATTTTCCCAGTACCCTGATGATAATCTTCAAATGAAAGATCCAACCAGCAGTCAATAAACGTCCCTTCCATGTCTGCCATCTCTTCATTGCTAACTTCCGCGATTAGCTGTGTCCCTGCCCAGGTTCCAGAAAAATCCATTGTGTTACCCCAATCTTCCGGTGTTTTTGATTCATTTCTTTCCGATACTTCCTGCACTCCAGCCGTTTTTTCCGGATGGGAGGCAGAACATCCGGATAAGGCAAGGCAGAGAATCATCATGACAAGACAGCTGATTAGAAAAATACTCCTGACACGTGTGTCGCATAAACATATTATTCTTTTCATTTTCGAACACTTCCTTTAACCGAACCGATGAGATTACCTTCCTCATCTACCGAAGCTTCAATGTGATAGGTTCCGGCATCCGGCCATCGGTATACCGTTTTTGTTCCGCTTTCAAGGTTTTTAAACTTTCTATAGTCCTTAAGAATCACATATCCCTTACCTATTTCTTTTTCCAACTGCTCAAGTGTTGAAATCTCACCACTTTTAATTTTTTCTACCAGATGATCATATAGCTTCTTGTCTGCTGTAAATCCTGTATCCTCAAGCCCTATTCTCACGGTGTATTTCACAGCAATCACGGTGTCCTCCCAAATCTCAAACTCCACATCTGCCAAATCTTTTTCTTCATCAAAGGCATATTTTGTCTTTTCTGTCTCTAGTGCACCTGCCTTCATGGGAGCTATTTCCACCATTCCTTCTCGGGTGATCTTATCAATCAATCCCTCAATGCTCATATCTAGGGATAAGCCTTGAAAGGTCTTATAGGTCTTTGTTGATATGGCTATTTTTGTTCCTTCACTCATCATTTCATTTTCTATTATGGTTTCCGCTAGGGCTACATTCGTTCCTTCACTCATCATTTCATTTTCTGCAATGGTTTCCACTAGAGCTGCCTCCTGCTGAAGTGGTTTAGTGTCAGTGGAACCACTACCACACCCAAATAAGAACAAGGCACCCATTAACAAAACAACGGTTATGACACATCTCTTTTTCATTTCTATCTCTCCTTCATTTTCTAAATTAGTTGGCAATTTGTCTAATCTTAAAAGGTTGTTCTGTATTCAATCATTCTCTCTTTTTTTTCGAATATTTTACATCAATACTCTTTTAAGGTATAATAAATTAATGCATTATTTTAAAGCAATAACAATATAAAACTCCCCTTTGTAATAAGATTACCCTCCTTTTCTTATAATTTTTATTGCACAACGTTATGCTAACATACCAGGTGTTAACTAAATGTAAAATATATTGTTATTCTAAAAAATTTTTTTTGCTCATCGTTAAATAAACGTGAAATTAACTGTTAAATTTATTATATTTTCTCTATTACAGGTGATTCTATGCAAAACACACTACTTTTAAAATCTAAGCTAATAATCCCAGAGCTTCCAAAGAAGGCTTTATACTCTGAGCGAATTAAAAGCTTGCCCATTAATAAAAAGAGAGCTGTTATCATAACCGCCCCTGGCGGCTTTGGAAAAACAACTGCCGTACTCTTGTCTCTAAAAAAAGAAAGGCAGTATATACACTGGTACAGACTGGAAAGAGAAGATGCTTTTTTACCGGTTTTTTATTCCCATGTAATTGAGACACTTTTCTCAGGCGTTGACAAAACAAGGTTAGACTGCTATAGAGGGCTCTCAGGTATTAGCAATATTTCAGAAGAATATTCGCTGATAAATGCACTGATCTGCCAGGATGCCTGGGAGTATTTTTCAGATGAACAGCATTTTCACTATCTAGTTTTAGATGATTTTCAAAACATTGTTGAGAACCCCTTAATCTCGGAAACAGTACGATACTTTATTGCTAACATGCCAATTGAAATAGGTATGTTAGTCATGTCAAGAGTAGATACCAGTATTTTTACTGGCAAGCTTGCTTTGAACAACAATATCACCCTCATAAATGAGGATGATCTACGTTTTACAAGAGAAGAGACTGAAAAACTGCTTCTTAACACATATAAAATCAAATCCACCACGAAAGAACTTGACCGTATACATGAATTTTCGGAAGGTTGGATTGCTGGGCTTTTTATGATTAGCCACATCGATAACCCGCTTCCATATCAGTCGAACTATGGGCTAGAAGCGGATTATGCTACTGAGCAAACCTTATTTAATCATTTTTTTAATGAATATTTAAAGGGAATGGATGTAGATAGACTTCAAATTCTTGCAGAAATGTCCATTTTCCCAGACTTTTCATACAAGGAATTAGACGAGATCCTTCAAGTCGATAACGCCTTAGAAATGCTGGAATGGTTAGAAAAAAGCAACATGTATATACAAAAATTCATGACACAACCAGTGAAATACCGTTTTCATTCTCTATTCCGTAGAGAGTTGGAAGTGTATTTAAAAAAAATAAAAAGCGAAGCCTATATAAAAACCTTATATGCCAAGGCTGCTCATTATTACGAAAAGAATGAAGATCTACGACCAGCTGTACAACTTTATATTGCTGCCGATCAAACAAACAAAGCCTTGAAAATCATCTCTATTTTTGGAGCTCAGTTGTTTGCCAAAGGTCAACCCGAAAAAATCATGTATCTGGTAACAGAATTTCCTGAAAATATTATTAAAGGAGATCCTTATTTACTTTTTTTTAGAGGACTAATGTTGCTCACCACTGAAATTGAGGAAGCCTATGACTGTTTTAAAGCTGCACTTTTAATGCTTCGATATCAAAAAGATATGTCATACCTTATGAACACCTTTGGTATGATTTTAGTAATGTCTTTTCAAACAAATGATTTTAAATATGCAAAAGATGTTGCGTCCTATATTCCTAAGTTTAAGGTAGCTTTAAGCGGCGGGATTCCTTTAAAAAAACTGTTGATTAGCGGATTCATTAATACTGTAGCAGATGAAAAGCTAATATTGGGAAATGTGCTTAGTAAAATGATGGCAAGGATGATAATCCCTGAAGCCATATGGGATTATAGTTTTTTAACCATTCGTGCTTTACTTTTTTATAGAATCGGCCGTCTTAAGTCAGCACGCAAGATTCTTGATCAAATACTAGAACACCAAGTAGGCCTTTTAAGTGATCAATGGCGTATTATCGGTTTAGTTGGCTGTTACAGCACTTTAATGCTTATGAGAGATATTGAAGCATCCAAAAAATTGATGACAGAATTTGCTCTATTAGGAGAAAAATACGACTCTGACTTTTCTCGTTCTTTTGCCTTAGAGATTTCCGCTGTAATAAAATATCAAACAAGAGACATTGTTGGAGCTATTTCTGACTTAGAAGAAGAGGCTGCTGCGTATAGTAGATATGGCAGCCCTATTTTTACCAGCGGAGCTATGATATTAAAATATTTGTGGGAAGCGGAAATAGTACCTGCACAAACCTTGCTTGAAAAAGCAGAGCTTGAATTTGCAAATATTTCAAAGCAGTATGCTGGTCATGGTTACTACGAGTTTTGCCAGGGAATGATGGGGGCACTATACAAGGCTGCAGGCAATTATGAAAAAGCAGAAGATTTTCTATTGTCATCTTATAATGAATCCTTTAACAAAAAAGCACGCCAGCATATGTCCACGATTGCCATGCATCTTGCTGATTTATATTATAGAAAAAACTGCACGAAACTACTAAAAAAATATCTTAACATATGGGCAAGGCTAAGTAGCAAAAATGATTATGTGTTTTTCTTCGGAATGGATTATTTTACATTGATCCGTGCATGTGCTTTGGCTATAGAAAAAAATCTATTCCCTGAACATATGCGTAAAATAATTGGTTTATATTTTGGGTCTGTGCATAGTGAGCGTATGGTAAAAAACTCTGGTATAGCCGTTACTAATCCAAATAGTTTTATAACAGCCTGCTGCGAGTCTGAAGAGAAAGTACAAAAAATAATCAAAGTTACCCTTTTTGGCAACTTTTCTATCCAAAAAGGTGAAGTTATTATTGAAAATAAAGAGTGGAAAACTAGAAAAATCAGTGGAATACTAAAATATATATTAGCTCACTCTGGAAAGAGCATTTCACGCGAAACTTTGTCGGGAGTATTCTGGCCAGATTCCGACAAAAAAGCAGCTTTTACATCCCTTAGAGTTGCTTTGTACGAATTGCGAAAAACACTCGATAGGTTTGGAATGGGTTTTGAGGATGAATATCCGCTGATTATTGAGGAAAAAAACGGATTCTGCATAAGCAGTAAAAACCTTGTCGAAACCGATGTGGAAGAGTTTTGCAGGCTGTATAATACATATAAATCGCAAACTTTACCAGCAGAAGATCTGCTTACAAAAATGACAGATCTATATACGGGGGATTTTCTAGAGGACAATTCCTATGATGAATGGGTATCTTTATCCCAGGAATACTATAAAGCCATATATATTGAAGTTTCACACACTCTTTTACAACTATTATTGAAAAAGGATGCTCTAAAAGAGGCTGAATCAATTCTCGAGAAACACATGCGCATAGATCCCTACGATGAAAAAGCATGCGAACTGCTTTTAAGAGTATATCAACACACAGGACAAAATGCTCGAGCCAATTCATTTATGCGTCAATTTGAGAAACGTTTCAAGGCCGAAATGGGTGTGGAACCAAACTTGAACAGTTTGTAACAAACTTTGATGCACCTTCAGCATGTAATCTGTTAGCATACTCTGCTG
>NZ_JARGDP010000044.1 GCF_029210395.1 Petrocella sp. FN5
ATATCCATCTTCCTCCCAAACCAATGTTTTTATCCTGTCTGATCTTCTTCCGCAAAACATGAATAAGGTTCCAGTTTCAAACGGATCTAATTTATAGTGATTTTTGATCATCATTGACAGCCTATCAATTCCACTTCTAAGATCAGAACGGCCACAGCAGACTATGACACGCTTAATTCCTTTCGCATCATTAAGCATCGAATATCAGCTCCCTTGTGAATGCTGCTAATTCCATTCCGGATAAGTTTGATATTTCGATTACTATACTGCCTTTATTTAATCTAAAAATTGGATTTTGTTTGGCAACTGCCACATCATTACTGCTTGATACTTGTAAAGCTTTTTCGTTGCCAGCAACTGGAACCTCTACAAATACAGGTGCAACTAACTCTGTTGCGGTTTTTCTACCCTCATATATCAAAGTCCGTATCCGACGTTGCCAATAATAAAACTGTTTTTCGTTGATGTCATTTGCTTCGCACCATTGTCTTTTTATTTTACCACTTGAGTTACATTTTTTTACAATATTTGCCCAATACTCCAAGCGTACTTCATTAGTCGTATCATCCATTTAATCAACCTCCAAAAAACTATTAGTTTTCTTGTCTCTAGCGATAATTATCTCAAAAACTAGCTAGCTTTTTCAAGGCGGTGTGGTTTACCGTTTACTTAATAATAGAGCGGCGGTAAGAGATTTGTATGATGTATGGAAACTGGTTAAAAGCAACATACTTAGTGGGCAAAAAGAACAGTTAAGAAAAGCAGTTATTTTCTATCATGTTTTGACGAGTGATGAACTTAATGGGAATTTTGATTTGTCTGCTGCTAAGAAATTAAACCAACATAGTATTTTAAGAGAGTTAGTACCGGTACTTAAGAAAAGTGAAATTTTTATCTTAAAAGATGCAATGAAATCAGTTAGTAATTTTATTGACGAGCTTATGGTTATGACGGATGATGAGCTCATGTTTATTAAGAATTTCAGTAGAGGAAAATATACACCTGAGTTACTTTTTGATGATCCTGATGTTATCGCGAGAATAAATAATCATCCAATGGCAAAATGGAAAGTTAGTAAATTGATGAAATAGTGTAAACTTGGGTATAGATCATTTGAGTTAAGTGTACTTCAAGTATTAAGCGATTGTATTTACTGATATTATTTTGATATTAAAAAAATCGAAAATCTCAAATAATACAAATAATTTGACTAGTCGTGATATGAAAACTAGGAAAAGACTTATAATGTACACATAGGGTTGGACACAAATCCTAGAAAATAAGTTATAATGAAGACTATGAGTAGACAAAGAAGAACTTGGACACCCCAGGAAAAAGCAAATATAGTATTGGAGATTTTGCGCGAGGAATCACCTCTTGCCGAAATCTCAAAAAAGTATGATATAGCTCAGCCAGTTCTGAGCCGATGGAAAACGGAATTCATAAGCAACATGCCTGCTGTCTTTGATAAGAAATGCGAAGACGTTCAGAAAGTCAAAGAAGAATACGAGGAGGAAAAGGAGATCCTCATCAAAAAGATTGGTGAACTTTCTATGGATGTCGATTATCTTAAAAAAAAACAAGAACAGGTTTTACAACTTCGGAAAAAAAGGCATTAGTTGAATTCAGTGGTTCAAAGCTGACTATTGTGCGTCAATGCCAGTTACTCGGATTGCCCAGATCAACCGCTTATCATATACCGGTTCCAGTCGCACCCTCGAAACAGGAGATTGATATTAAAAATGCCATCGATCGTATTCACTTTAAGGAACCCTCTTTTGGTGTGCGCAGAATCCGTAATGAACTCCACAAACTTGGCTACGAAATCGGAAGACGTTTGGTAAAGCGATATATGCAGGAAATGGATATTGTTGCCTTCTATCCAGGACCAAACCTAAGTAAACGTGCAAAGCAAGCAAAAACGTATCCGTATCTATTAAGAAACTTAGCGATTAGAAAGCCGAATCAAGTCTGGTCGATTGACATTTCATACATAGGAACCCCAACGGGTTTTGTATATATAACAGCCATTATAGACTGGTATTCCAGGTTTATAGTCGGTTATTCTATCAGCAATACATTACAGGCTGAATCAGTCACTAGAGTTGTTAAAGAAGCAATCAGGAATCATGGCAAGCCTGAAATTATAAACAGTGATCAAGGTGTACAATTCACCTCAAGGGAGTACATCGAGCTTATTAAAAGCTACGAATCCATTAAAATCAGCATGGATGGTAAAGGCCGTGCAACGGACAATATAGCCATTGAACGTTTCTTTAGATCATACAAATGGGAACGACTATACTTAATGTATCCAGAGACGGTCTCAGAAGTAAAAACTATAACAAGGGAATACATTCATCATTACAATTATGATCGAGGGCATCAGAGTTACAAGTATAAAACACCGGCAGAAATCTATTACGCTACTGCTGAAAAAGCTGCATAATCAAGAAAGGAGTTCATAACTAAGATTTCTTGATTTTGTGTCTTGACAAGCGTGCACATTATAACTAAACAAATAAATTTAAAATCAAGTATATTATATCGAGTGGGAATAGTAATCAAAACCTCGAAAACCTTTATAATAAAGGGTTTTCGAGGTTTTGATTTTACTAAGTGTACCACTGATTTTCTTTACTATTCATACAAATCATTCAAAGCAATTCCGACTGCCATATCTTTGTTTGGATATAGATGCCCATATGTTTCATATAGTTGTTTTGTAGAATGAGGCCCTAAACGTTCTTTGGACATTCTTGTTATATAGAGCCGGATGACCGGTCCAGATCGACCTTTGGAAAACCACGTGTTAGAGCGTTGCTGGAAAAATATGGCGTAACGAAAGCGAAAGCGATTATAGAAGATGAGACGAAACAACAAAGAAAACTGACTACAGAAGAACGCTTGAAGAGAACAATTGATAGAAAGGATACCTATATTAAAAGACTGTTGGCAGAGAACAAAGTCATGAAGGAGGAGTGTGAGCTTTTAAGAGGAAAGTTGTTTTTGCTTATGCAAAGAAATGAATGAGAAAGTATCAGATATTACACTGGCGGCTAAGGTTCAGTCTATTTATGTTACTAAATTTTATTTTTATGATAAAATATGCAGGAGGGCTTAACAAGCGAGAGGAGAATAATTATGATTGCATTTTTAATGACAATAGAGAATGAAAAAACAAGAAATAAGCTGGAAGAGATTTATGTAACATATTATAAAGAGATATATGTTACGGCATATTCGATTTTAAAAGATCATCATGATGCACAAGATGTAATTCAGGATGCGATTCTTAGGATTTTAAAGAATATTCACAAAATTTCAGAGGTTAAGTGTAAGAAAACGCGGTCCTATCTAGTTATTATAGTAAGGAATCTTTGTTATAATGTCTATAACAAGCGAAAAGGTATAGTTATGCTTGAATATGATGAAGTAAAAAGGTTATCAAATCAGGATGAAATATTAATTGAAGAAGAATTCCTCCAGATCGAATTCAGTGAAAAAATAGCAAAATATCTGGAGCAATTACACCAGCCTTATGCGGATGTTTTGACGCTAAGATATTACTATGAGTTGGAGATTTCTGAAATAGCTAGAAATTTCAATATTACAGAAAATAATGTGAGCGTTAGAATATATCGCGCGTTGGAGGCATTGAAGAAGATTTTAGTGGAAGAAGGTGTGGACTATGAACAAAGTGTCTAATGAAGAGAAGGAACGATTACGTAGGCTTAATGATGCTTATTTATATGATGTGGGTTACCATCATGTAAACGATATTTGTGATGAAACTGACAGACTTTTAGAAGAGTATGAGGACTTAGAGGTTCCAGACAGTATGAATCATTGGTTCATTGAATATAAAAATAAATTCGAGAAAAAAGAAAGACATCGAAATATTCTAAAAAAAGCATTGGATTATACCAAAAGGACGGCAATACTATTTAGTGTCGTGGTAGTTGCAGGAGCTATTGTGACATTGATGGTAAAAGATTTTAGAGTTCAATTTTTTGAATTCGCTTATGAAATAATGCAGAAAGAAAATAACCAAAATGAAGATATTTATAGTGAGCTGGAGGTAATGTCCGATTATTATTACCCAAGATTTTTGCCTGAAGATTTTACCTTAATAAAGATAAAGGTGCAAAATGATATAAAAAATTTGTTGTTCAGGAATCCAGAAGGGGAAGAAATTCTTTTTAGCCAGACTAAGATGAATACGAAATTAAAATATGACATTGATACTGAAAATATAACTCAAGTTGAAATCAACCAAAATATTGGCTATCTTTTAGTTCAGGATAATATGTCTATTATTAATTGGTCTGAAAAAGATACTTCCTTTACTATTCAAGGAAATATTGAGAAATCAGTTCTTATTGATATCGCCAAGAGTATAAAACAAGGTAAATAAAAAAATTAGAAAAAGTGTAAGATTTCACCACCTTAAAAGGTTATATATATAGAAGACCTTTAAGGTGGTGATTTTTATATAAGAATGGAAAGAATATAATTAGCGAGAAAATACTTGAAATGAATTTGTAGCACAATGAATAACTTATATTGTCGGTCTTCTGAACAAATTTTGTAGTGAATAATCTGGGTTACTTTGAGCCATCGGTCCGGTAGAGTTGAGCCGGCATTCCGGAAAGAGAGCCAGTTGTTCATTTTGCCTTATTGCAAGATATATCTAATCAAAAATTTCATCAAGGGTGTACCACTGCTATCGCAGCATGCCCTTGACTAAACCTTTGATTAGATACAGATATTGATCAAGGCAAAAATGAGATAGTATTGCCAATATAGGCATGGCTCAAACTAACCGGAACAATGGCTTAGTTTCAACCGGTCATCCGGCTCTATATAACAAGAATATCCATGTAGGGTAGATGATGATTATTATGAATGAATTTTATATTATGTGGCAAATATCTACTAGCATCTATTTATGCAGTCAATTTAATTATTAAAAAAGGAAGCTCAAAGCTGAGCTAAGGAGGAAAAATGAGAGAAAAAAACAAGCTCATCGAAAAAAGAGGAAAGGCAATATTACCACTAAGTTTTATTATGTTGATAGTATTTTCAATGTCTGTATCAGCATATAGTCTTGATTGGGGGTGGGTGTACAATGATCCATTAACTGTTTCAGTTTATATCAATTCAAACGTTCCAAACTTAAGCGATGTGGTTAGTGGATATGACAACTGGGATAGCTTACCAGAAGTTGATACTTATAGAAGTTATAATTTCAATTATACAGAGGCTTACATAATTTACTCTTCTGTTAGCAATGATTCATATGCAGACACAACGAAACTAGGGAGTTCAGATTGGAAGCAAATTACAATACGACCTCCGTTTAGCACATTGACTTCTACTAAAAGAAAAGAAACAATAGCTCATGAAATGGGGCATTGTTGGGGTCTCAATGATATTTATGATTCTTCTTTACTTTCAGGTACAATAATGAGAGGAACAGGTTTTAATAATAATCCATATCCTAAACAAGATGATAAAAACGGCATTGCCGCATTGTATTAGAGGAGGTCAAAAATGAAGAGAATATTAAGTTTTAGTTTTGTAGTATTGTTGCTGTTATCAGGGTTGTTTTTGTACAATGGTAAAGGTTATGACCATGTGATAGATTCAGCAAAATTAGTGAGTTATAGCTCTGCTGATGAGGTTGTTGAAAATAGTGATTTAGTTGTAGTTGTAAATAAATTAAGTGATGAGAGTGTTTCTTATGACTTAGGAGATAATCATTTTGACAATTTTACGCTTTCGAAAGTTGAGATAAAAAAAATAATTAAGCCCTCAGAAAATAAAATATTATCAAAAGGTGATGTTATTGAGATTCTTGAGAGCGAGTGGGTTGACGAAGAAGCAAAAGTGGTGCATCATCTTGAAAACTATAAAAAGATGGAAAAAGGAAAAAGCTATACATTGTATTTAGGATATAATGAAGAAGTAGATAATTATTATCCAATTGGTTTAGTTTGCGGAAAAATTCCTAGTGATGCGAATGAGAAAATGTTTTATGGAGATTTCCAAAATACGCAGGCTTTAGATGTAGTAGAGGAACTGAAAAAAATTAAGTAATAATATTTTATGTACACATTCAACAAAAATATTGAAATTCAAATGTGACACGATTAAACTTCATAGTTTAGTCGTGTTTTATTTTATAAAAACGAATGAAAGGAAGGTAAAATCAATAGTTTACTGAAGTGACCCCATAACAGCAGACAAACACATAGGATTCAATCTAAATTTTGGAGATGCTTTCAGGGGGATTTTCTTAATCGTGTTAATCGAAGGTACAGAAAAGTGCTCCCTGAACTTCATATGAAGATTATTGTGATGGTTGAGTATAACGGCTGATTTTAGTCGGAAGATGCTAACATGATAGACTCCTTCTGGGCAGACATAGTAGTCTTGCTCTGAAGAAGGTGTACTATGAAAAATAAGAAACAACGGTTTAGATTAGTACGTTTTGCTTTTTAAACCACAAGAGATAGAACAGTAATCGGGATTGATCAATTCTAACCGAGATGTTATTCTATTTCCCAAAAATGAATTTACATTGATATTGGGAAATAAAATAGTATAATGAGTATAAGAGGTGGTGATACAATGAAATTAATTGACAGAGAAGTATACCTAAATAGACTAATAAGCTTAAAAGGGACGCCTGATATAAAAGTTATTACAGGCATAAGACGTTCAGGGAAATCTAAGCTGTTAGATGAATATATTGATTGGATTGAAGAGAATGAGCCAAAACCTAATATTATTTCTATAGATCTTACTCAATTGAAGTTTGAGGCGCTTAAAGAATATCATGCACTCAATGATTACATTGAAGAAAGATATGATAGGAAGAAAGTAAACTTTGTATTTATTGATGAAGTGCAAATGTGTGGGCAGTTTGAACTGACAATAAACAGTCTACATTCTACTGGGAAATATGATATATACGTGACTGGTTCTAATGCGTTTTTGTTAAGCAGTGATTTGGCAACATTATTTACAGGTCGTACGTATGAAATAGAAGTATATCCATTTTCATTTTCTGAGTATCTCAAGTATTATAAAATGACAGATATCCAAACAGCATTGGACCAGTACATGAAAGAAGGAGGAATGTCGGGGTCGTATCTTTATAAAGAGCAAGAGGAGAAGTATAGGTATCTTGTAGATATATTTGATACACTTATTTTACGTGATATTAGGCAAAAGTATAAAATCAGAAATGTTGTTCTTATGGATAAAATCGCCGATTTTATGATAGATAATATTTCTAATTTGACATCATCAAGAAAGATTGCAGAGACACTTACGAAAAATAATGATAAAATTAATCATAAAACAGTTGGTTCATATCTTGGATACTTATGTAATGCATTTGCATTTTATAAAGTAAGAAGATATGATATCCGCGGTAAAAAATGTTTGACATCAAATGAGAAATATTATTTGAGTGATCACGCATTCAGATATGCCAAGTTAGGAACAAGAAATCTTGACTATGGCAGAGTAATAGAAAATATAGTTGCTATTGAATTGATGAGAAGAGGCTACGAAATATATGTAGGCGTTCTATATAAGAAAGAAATTGACTTCGTTGCAGTTAGACAAAATGAAAAGATTTATATTCAGGTTTCTGATGATATTTCCAGTAAAAAAACATTTGAAAGAGAAGTTGATTCATTACTCAATATAAAAGATGCATATCCTAAGTTGTTAATTGCAAGAACGAGACATGAACAATATCAATATGAGGGAATACAGATTATAGATATAGCTACATGGTTAAATAGCTAAACCACTTTCGACAAGAAACGACTAAGCAGTAAACAAAGCAATTACGGCTTGTGGAAAACAAAGGATATATATAAAAAAGTCTTACGAAAAATCAAAAGATTTACTTAAAATTCCAGCGAAGGAGAGGATTGAATTGAACCAAAAAGTAGAAGATTTGATCAATAACATTAATAAAGTCATGGTTGGAAAAAGAGAGGCAATTGAACTCATAACCTTAACAATGTTATGCAACGGACATGTTCTTATTGAGGATGTACCAGGTACGGGTAAGACAACCTTAGCCATTGCACTGGCAAAATCAATTGGAGGGGACTTTAACCGAATTTCTTGTACGCCTGATGTTATGCCTTCAGATATTACAGGGTTTACAATGTATCATCCTAAAAACGAAGCATTTGAATATCACGAAGGTGCGGTTATGACAAATATCTTCTTAGCAGATGAAATTAATCGTACACCGCCAAAAACTCAATCAGGGTTACTTGAAGCGATGGAAGAAAGATATGTTTCTGTAGACGGCACACATCACAAGTTACCAGACCCTTTTATGGTGATTGCAACACAAAATCCAATTGAATATCTTGGTACCTATCCACTTCCTGAAGCTCAACTTGATCGTTTTATGATAAAAATGGCTATTGGATATCCAAGTCTTGAAGAAGAAATGATGGTTATGGAGCGTTTTAAGCAATCCAATCCTTTGGATACATTAGAATCTGTGATTACACTTGAAGAGCTTAAGGCTATTCAGAAGGAGATTCTAGAGGTTAGGCAACATGATGATATTTCAAGATATATCGTTGATTTGGTAAAAGCAACGAGAGATTCTAAAGATACGCTACTTGGCATAAGTCCACGAGGGACGCTGTTTATCAGTAAAATGGCCAAAGGTGTGGCTTATTATCGAGGTAGAGACTATGTCATACCAGATGATGTAAAACATATATTTATGTCGGTTGCGTCCCATCGTATTGTGCCTCGCCCTGAAGCTAAATATGAAAATCGAGGCAATGAGGATATCATTAAAAATGTCATGAAATTAGTATATGTACCGGAAGGTGATGCGTTTGCGTAGAACATGGACGATTTATAGTGTATTGCTTGTTTCATCAATGATTTTTAACCGCTTATTACCGGGTTATACCAGTAGTATTAGTTTTTATATTATACTGTTTACACCCGTCATTAGCTTTGCTCATATATCTTTGACGTACTATGTATTTAAGCTCACACATAGTGTTGACAAGCGATTTGTATCAAAGGGTGATGAGATTGTCTATGTCATTAAGCTCATTAATCCAACTTCATTTCTTTTGGCACCATTTTCTCTTCGTTATGTGTCAAGTGAAAGGCTTTTTAAAGATGCAAAGAATGATATTCATCATCCGATTATTGTATCTGAACAAAAGACTGTCGTTATCCGCAAAAAGCTTACTTGTACCTATCGAGGTAATTATTCGATAGGTGTTGATCGCCTTATTATATGTGACTATTTTAAATTCTTCCGATTCAATTACACGGCAATCGAACAACATAAAATTCTTGTTTATCCAAAACTGCGTGAGCTAAAAAGCAGCTTGCTTCGCAATATCAGTAATGAAAGTAATGAAAGCGTTATATCCAATACGACACAAAACCAATCCGTGTTTACGGATGTAAGGGATTACCAACCAGGTGACCCACTAAATAAAATTCATTGGAAGTTAACAGCAAAAACGGGAGACTTTATTTCGAAAGACTACTCAGGTCAAGTGACAAATAAAACAAAGATTTTCTTAGATACATATAGCTTGAACTTAGACAGTGAAAGTTCTATTGTCTATGAAGACTATATGGTTGAAGGTTGTGTATCACTGGTGCATTTCTTCCTTGAAAACCGAATACATACACAATTGTATTATGAAAAATTTGGAATGCATAAATCGGATGGACGAAGTAGTAAAGATTTCCCAAGGTTTTATGATGAACTGGCAAAACTTTCTTTTTATAAGGAACAAGGTTTTTCTAAACTGATTGATGAGGTTCTTCTTCTAGATCGTGACCCGTGTCATGTGATATTAATGACTCAGCACATCACTTTACCTTTAGTTGAAAAATTAGTAGGCTTAAAATATCAGAATTACGAAATAAGTATTGTAGTCTGTGATCGTAAGACCATGGATATAGAGGGTATTGAGAGTTTGGGTGACAGTCAGTGTCAATTTATATTAACCACATCAAAAATACCGATTTATTATATGCAACATGATGAAAGCTCAACAAGGTTGGGGGTGATTTAGTGTTTGCTGTATTTGTTATTGGATTTGCGATCCTTGCAATTTTGTCAGGAACTTTTTCATATGTGCTTAATATATTCGAACTATTTATTATAAGTGGTTTGAGTTTTCTTGTATATTATTTTATTTTAGGTAAACGCAAAGTTTTAATCTGGTCGATGCTTGTCACTGTATTGGCAATAACCGTGACCAGTTACTATTTGTATAAAAAGGAACTGCTAGAAACAACAGGCATACAAATTGTAAATTTTGTAAAACCCTATTATTATTCAATGAGAATTCAAGGTTTCTATATTGGTCGATTCCATCAGCAACTATTAATACTAGGTATTGGCATCCTCTTGTACCGGGTGATTGTGGCTTTTTATCGTTCAAAGAAACTGGTTGTTATTCCGCCTGTTTTTGGCGCTTTAGTGATTATTGGAGCCTATATTGCAGGATCTTTTTCGTCGATGAGGGATCGGCAAGCCTTCTTTCTATTTGTTATGGCAACCTTCATCTATTATTTTGAGATTTATTATGTGAGATTGAAAGAGAGTGAAGGTAATCGTAGAAGATATTCTTTTTACCGTCTATCTATTGTGATGGCAACCCTTGTTATTCTCCTATCCCTTGTTGTGAACAATACATATCGTAATCCATTTGAAAAGAGCCTTGCAAAAGTGAGTACAACTGGAACGAATGGTGAAAGTACACCAGATGCATTCGATTCAGATCAGTTAGAGATGATTTATAATGTAACAGATGAATACAAAATCGTTTCTTCTTTTGAACACCAAGGAATTGAACTCTTTAAAGTTAAGACCGAGAAGCTGAAATACTACAAATCTCAAACCTTTAACCACTATGTTGATGGTGTATGGACCAATACTAAGAATAAGCCGATTCATCAAGATGGGTGGCCACTTGAACCGATTCTAAGTTCAGATCAAGTATTCAATGAGGCCTTGTTCTTCAATGAAGAAGTTGAAGTGATTTACCAAAATATTTATACAGATAGTATTGTAACGGGTCCCTATACTAAAGATGTTATTCTTGATAACTTAACGATTCCTATTCGTGTGTATGAAGATGGTATGTTTAAAGCAGATGAAAGGGTCGGTCAGGATTATCAATATACATTATCCATCGTGATACCAAAATACAGGACAACAGCTTTTACCCAGTACTTAAGTGGCTTAGAAATGGATAATACGGACCTTACAAGTTACTTATTGCTTCCGGATGGATTTGATAAACTAAATGACTTAACGGATGAGATTACTAAAGATCTATCATCGGATATGGATAAAGCAATAGCCATTGAGCGGTATTTAAAAAGCGCATATACCTATAATGAGAATCCGGAATTTCAACTTGAAGGTGATATGATCAATGAATTTTTGTTTGAAATAGAAGAAGGTTTTTGCCAACAGTTTGCGTCTTCTATGACCTTGATGCTCAGGAGTCAAGGGATTCCGTCTAGGTTTGTCACGGGTTTTGTAATCGATTCAAGCCAATTTGAAATCGATGATATTCCTGAAGAAGTTCTTTATAGTGGAAGAAGAGTTGTTGATCCTTATAAACATGTGTATGACAGCAACGCTCACGCTTGGGTTGAAATCTATGTGCCTAACTTTGGATGGATTCAGTTTGAGCCTACACCGGGTCAAGATGCTGTACAATTTAGTGATCCTATACAGTTAAATGATAACATCCAAATTCAAAAACCATCAACGATGGATACAATCATTCATAATGATTACTTTGGTATTGCCATTGTTTTCATTGTATTTGCAGGATTTGTCTTATTGTTTATAGCATTTATAAAACGTGGTAAGAGACTTAGACGCAATGTTAAGCGTCGACTCATGGTTGATTATAAGTTATTATGGATATACTTGAAAGCCATTCAGCTAGAAAAAGAAAAACATGAAACATTAAGAGAGTATGCACTTCGCTTGAACAAAGGACTGATTAACAGTAAAACTAAGTTTGAAGAGTACATAAACACACTGGAAAAAGCTTTTTATAATGACGAAGATCCAAGTATTGAAGAAGTAGAAGCCTTAGAAGACTTTTTGGCTGATATTAAGCACATAGTAAAAAGGCAGATGTTACCCATCCATTTTTATCGATTAAGATTTCTTGAAATGATACTACTACATAACTGACCGAACTGACCGGGGGGAACTGACAGGGACGGTTCTCTTGGTTCCTCTAGGATACAATTTTTTATTAATAATGCTTTAGGAGGTTTCCATGGAAACAATTATATCATTTGATCCTGATATAGGTGTTGGTGCGAAAGCATTGATATTAGGGAACATGCCAGGTATCAAATCGCTAGAGGTTAATGAATATTATTGTTATGACGGATTAAAGATTCTTCTTTAGCATTCAGATAAGCGATCAACCATTAGGAGTAATCCATACTATGAAAAATACAATAAAAATAATATCATTAACAATTTATATTCTCCTTCAGTGTACCTGGGGCTTGCTTCAATCTTTTGCGGGCTTGTTAATATTTTTATTCAATATTACAAGTAGTCATAATCTATATCACGGGGCAGTTCGAACACAGTGGTCTGCTAAGAGTGGCTTATCACTTGGTTTATTTATCTTTGTTCCCGTGGATTGTTCAAGAGAGATATCAGAAAAGTTGTCAGTACATGAGTATGGGCATACCTTGCAATCACTAGTACTTGGTCCATTGTATTTACCGGTGATTGGTTTGCCATCTTTTATTTGGTTTCTATTATACCCAATAATAAAAAAGAAAAAGGCAATTTCTTATTATGATTTTATTATTGAAAAATGGGCAGATGCATGGGGTGGGATTATTATTTATGAAGCAACAACTTGGAGGTAACCATGAAAATCAGAAGAACAACATTAGAAGATCTAGACGAGATACTCATCATATACGCAGATGCAAGAGCGTTTATGAAGAAACAAAACAATCCTAGCCAATGGGGTGAAGATTATCCAAGGAGAGAACTTCTTGAAAGTGATATCAGCCTTGATAGAAGCTATGTCTGTGTGTTAGACAACCGTATTGTAGGCACTTTCTATTTTGAAGTGGGCGTTGATTCAACATATATGGAGATATTTGAAGGTGAATGGCTAGATGATGCGCCTTACGCTGTGATACACCGTATTGCCTCTGCTAGAGATAGCAAAGGGGTAGCTTCCTTTTGTGTTGATTGGTGTTTTAATCAACACCCGAATATACGCATTGATACTCATAGAAACAATAATCCCATGATACGATTTTTAGAAAAAAATGGCTTTATGAAATGCGGGATTATTTATATTGAAAATGGTGATGAGAGGATTGCCTTTCATAGAATAAAGTAGGAAAAAGAGGGTACACTCATAAATAATTTCAATATCATCAGAAGCTTGACAAAAACCTAACAATTGTCTATAATAATGAAGTAGTTTGAGCGAAAGACAAAAGTGTTTGTCGTGTAAGATACGATTATGGCATATGGCTTGTGCTCTATTTTTTTATCTAGAAACATAACGGAGGAGAATTATTATGAAAAAATTATTTGCGTTACTATTTTCAACAGTATTAACGGTAAGTGTTTTAGCCGGATGCGGTTCCACAGAGACAGATGAAGGAACCACAGAACAAGCAAATGGTAAGAAATGGGTTATTGCAACAGATACGGTATTCAAGCCATTTGAGTACACCAATGAAAACAATGAGTTTGTTGGTATTGACGTAGACTTGTTAGCAGCAATCGCAGAAGATCAAGGATTTGAGTATGAATTACAGAGCCTTGGTTGGGATGCAGCAATCGCAGCGGTTCAAGCGGGACAAGCAGATGCAATTATTGCAGGTGCTTCAATTACTGATGACCGTAAGGCGTCAGGATGGATTTTCTCAGATGGATACTACAACGCTACTCAAACATTTGTTGTTGCTGAAGGTAGTGACATCAAAGGCTTTGAAGATCTTGCTGGTAAGAATGTTGCTGTTAAAAATGCAACAGCAGGTGCTGATTTTGCAAACAGCTTAAAAGATGAGTATGGGTTTACAGTAACTACGTTTGAAGATTCACCTACAATGTATCAAGATGTTACACTTGGGAACAGTGCAGCATGTGTAGAGGATACACCAATCATGGCAACTTCCATAAAAGAGGCAGCACTACCACTTATGATTGTTGAAGGCATGGAAAATGAAGGTTCTCCTTATGGTTTTGCAATCATGGATGAAGCCAATCAAGAATTACTGGATATGTTTAATGCCGGATTAGCAAATATTAAAGCAAGCGGTAAATATGATGAAATCATTGATACATATCTAAAATAATACCAAGTTAGTTTTTACTTAGGACGTGGGAGACTTTTTAAGTCTTTCACGTTCTTGTTGTCATCAGGTATTATAATCAAAATAGTGATGAAAAGGAGAACAAATCAATGAGCTTGATTATTCAAACGTATGGCTCGATGCTTCTTGGAGCACTGGGAAAGACTTTATTGCTAACCCTATTATCATTGTTTTTTGCTATGATTATTGGAATGATTTTTGCATTGATGAATGTAGGTCATAACCGTTTTTTTAACTTTCTTGGGATTGTTTACGTAGATGCAGTGCGAGGCGTTCCGTTGATTGTTTTGGCATACTTTATTTATTTTGGTTTACCGACGGCTATCAGAATGATGGGAGTGGAAGGTTTTAGACTAACAGCCTTACAAGCTGGGACGATGGCGCTGTCCATGAACTGTGGTGCTTACATGGCTGAGATTATTCGTGCAGGGATTGAAAGTGTTGACCGAGGACAGATGGAAGCCAGCAGGAGCTTAGGCTTAAATTATGCAAAAAGCATGCAGTTAGTAGTAGTACCCCAAGCAATTCGCACGATGATACCTTCTATCATCAACCAATTTATTATTACTCTAAAAGATACATCGATTCTATCCGTTATCGGTTTTCCAGAGCTTACGAATATGGGTAAAACCATCAGTGGTAATACTTTTAAAAGCTTGGAAACATGGGCAATTGTCGGTATTATGTATATGGTCGTCATTATTACACTTAGTAAAATAGCTAAAAGAGTTGAGAGGAGGGTGAACCGTGGAAGGTAGAAAAACGATTATTCATGTAGAGAATCTGAAGAAAAACTTTGGTAGTTTAGAAGTGCTAAAAGAAATCAGCATTGACATCTATGAAGGCGAAGTGGTTGTTGTGCTTGGGCCATCCGGAAGCGGGAAATCCACATTTCTTCGTTGTTTAAACCAGCTAGAAACAGCTACAGACGGTACAATCATTATTGATGATATGAACATAACAGATAAGCATACGGATATTAATAAGGTTCGGGAAAATATTGGTATGGTATTTCAACAATTCAATCTTTTTGCACATAAAACCGTTGCAGAAAACATTATGCTTGCACCGGTACAGTTAAAGACAATGACTAAGGAAGAGAGCAAAGTCAAGTGCTTACAGTTACTCGAACGTGTTGGTATGCCGGAAAAAGCAGAAGCCTACCCATCTCAACTTTCAGGTGGACAAAAACAGCGTGTCGCCATTGCAAGATCATTAGCCATGAACCCGGATATCATGCTTTTTGATGAACCGACTTCAGCCCTTGATCCTGAAATGGTTGGCGAAGTCTTAGCGGTTATGAAAGAACTGGTAGCAGATGGTATGACCATGGTTGTAGTAACTCACGAAGTTGGTTTTGCAAGAGAGGTAGCAGATAGGATCATCTTTATGGATGGTGGCTATATTGTTGAACAAGGTACGCCTGAGGAAGTGTTTCAACATCCTAAGGAGCCCAGAACCATTGACTTTCTTAATAAAGTTTTATAGTCAATTAAAAGGAGCGTCCTATGAAAAAGATAATAACGATTAGTCGTGAATTTGGCGCCGGTGGCGGTGAAATGGGAAAACTCATTGCCAAGGCCTTGAATTACGAGTATTATGATAAAGAGATTATTCTAAAAGCAGCAAGGGAATCTAATGTTGATGTAGAACGTCTGTTAAAATGGGATGAAAAAGTTCCATTAGACTTTGGTTTTGCACAGAGTTTGTTTGATTTCTATAATAGGCCATTAAGCGATCGGCTTTTTGAAATACAAAAACAAGTGATTAGGGAAATAGGAGAAAAAGGTAATTGTGTAATAGTGGGTCGTAATGCCAATATGATTCTTAAGGAGTTTGATTACACACTTCATTTATTTGTACATGCAGATTCCCATTGGCGCTTGGAACGTATGAAGAAAAAGATGCCCAATCAAAAAGAAGCCAAAGTAAGTGAACAAATCCATGCCATTGACAGGACACGGAAAAAATATTGTTCCCATTATACCAACACTGAATTTGGTGTTGCTGATTATTATGATATTAGTTTTAATACAGCAACAATCGGCATTGCTACTTGTGCAGATATCGTCTGTAATCTAGCAAAAAAGAAATGAATTCGCTTCTAATAAAGTATATAAATCACTATTGGTTAGAGTATAAAAACTCAGAGGATGATCCTTTGAGTTTTTATTATTTTAGCAGTTAATAGTGATGAGGAATCTGCAGCATATGAAGTTGTCAAAACATACTTTTATGATATAATAAAAGAGAAAAAGTATGCTATTGGAAGGCAAAATAATGGGAAATCAGATAAAAACAAAGGCAATTGTATTACATGAAATGCCTATTGGTGATTATGACAAACGGTTGGTACTCCTTACAAAAGAGCTTGGTAAAATTACGGTTTTTGTCAAAGGCGTTAGAAGATCTAACAGCAAAATGCTATCTTGTGCTCAGGTTTTTGCCTATGGTGATTTTATTGTTTCAAAAGGCAAAAACTGTTATAATGTTTATGAGGCTCAACTGATTGAATACTTTCATGGTCTAAGAATGGACATGGAGGATTTGACGTATGGTATGTATCTTATGGAGTTTATGGCGTACACAACCCACGAAGATATGGACAATGTGGATTTGATGCATTTGTTGCTCTATGCCTTAAATGCCATTAACCACAAACGTATGTCAGCAAGATTGGCGATTAGAATTTTTGAACTTAAGGCTATGAGCATACTGGGTTATACCCCTTGGGTGAATGATTGTGCCATTTGCCATGATGATAAAAATATTGTATTTTTCAGTACTCAGATTGGAGGGCTATTGTGTCATGATAAAAACCATCCGGTTAAAGATAAGATCAAAATCAATGAGGCAACATTGTATGCCATAAGATACATATTGTCAAAACCGATGAAGGATATCTTTTCTTTTGAGTTAGAGCAGGAATCACTAATAGAACTTGAATTCATTATGAATCAGTTCGTTCCATTAAACCTAAATAAAAAATTTAAAACTTTAGATTTTTTATTAACACTATAAAAAGCGGTGTTACCGCGACGAGGAGGACTTAGTATGGCAGATTTTTTTAGTAAATTAAAAAAAGGCATCGATAAAGGGACAGCGATTGTAAGCACAAAATCATCAACAATGATTGAAGTGAATAAGCTAAAATCAGAAATCAGTACAACGCAAAAAGTTAAAAAGGAAACATTACTGGAGTTGGGGACAAAAGTATTTACTTTATATCAAGAGGGTACATTTGACATTGGCCAAGTACAGGACTTGATTACCAACATAGGTGAAGCTGACATAAGAGTGGCCGAATTAGAGACACAGATTGCTAAGATTCAAGACGAAGAAAAAACGAAGTTGGATGAAATTAAAGCAGAAGAACCAGAAGTTAAAGAAGCGGTTAATGAAGCCATCGAAGAAGTTGGGGAAATTAATGTTCAAGTTGTAGAAGTGGTTGAAGAAACAAGTGATGAAGCAAAAGAAGTTGTAGAAGGCATTATAGATACAGAAAAAGATAAGATTTAGTATAACCACTCATGGATCATCGAAGGTTGTTTCAGACAAAGCGTCTTTTTAGTCTGGAACAATCTTTTTAATGAAAAAGAAGGGATAAAAAAGATGGCGGGTCATGACCAGAAAAATAGAATGAATTTATATAGAGATGATCTTTTTTTAGCGGTATTAACTGCCATTGGGTCTTATGGTGACTTATATAACTTTGATGAAGGTGGCATTCAACTGGAACAGATGATAGAATCTGCTAAGCATATATATACAGAAAATCAAATGTACACTTTCTCTGCTCAGGTAATAAGACAGTTGCTATCCATCGTTTGTTTAGGGAACAAAAAGGAAGAAAAGATGATATCCGGCTTTGTGGCATCTAAGATGGATGGTATGTATATGATTACCTATGGTATTGGTTCTTATCAAGCCTATGAAAAGCTGATTCTAAATGATGTGATTCCCCTTAGTATTCAAACTTCAATCACAAAAAATTGGGAAAATGGAAAAAGTAAATATACGGATAATACACTTATGCTACTTTTTAATCATGATTTTGGGACAGACAATATCATCTTCATTGAATCCCAAAAGTATATTGGTGCATGGGAAAAGAATTTAATACAGCTTTTTGAAGTGAATCTTATTGAGGACTACGCAAAACTATGTAAGCTTAATCGACAAAGATTGAATACAGAAAAATTGATTCAGACACTAAGTGAGGTTATAGAAGCAAAAACCAAAGAGATGAATCACCATGTTAGAAGGGTGGCTTCCTATTCGAAGCTGTTAGCGCAAGGTTGTGGTTTAGATGAGGAAAGCATTGAGATACTTGAAGTGGCTTCTATGATCCATGATATCGGCAAGTTAACGATACCGGTAAGCATCTTGAATAAACCCGGTAGATTAAGTGTTGAAGAATTTGAACGTGTAAAAAAACATGCTATGTCAGGCTATGAAATGATGAAAGACTCAAAAAATACCCTCATCCAAACAGCCGCTCTAATTGCCCTAGAGCATCATGAAAAATGGAATGGCACAGGGTATCCGTCAGGTCTTGCAAAAGACGAAATACATTTATATGGGCGAATTGTTGCCCTAGCAGACGTGTTTGACGCATTAAGTACAAACAGAGTCTATAAGAAGGCATGGTCTATAGAACAGATTATCGATTTACTCCATCAAGAACGTGGTGAGCATTTTGATCCTAAGCTAGTGGATATAATGCTTGAGAATATTCATGCATTTATACATATCAGGGATGGGGCATCAACGAAAGTACTTTGAGTTTATCAAATCCATGTGTAACTCAGTATAATATAAGTTAAATAGAGGGATACAAGGACAAAACCCTCTTTTTTATTAATGCGGTGGTCTTTTGACTTAGCAAATCGCCTAAAAGCCAAAAGGATAATCATCATAGCAGGGAACTGCAATTTGTAAAAACTTGCATCGACAGCAAGCCCTTTTGATGTTACAGCTGCAGCAGCACCAACAACAAAAAGTACATTTAGAATATCAGCACCAATAATATTTCCCACTGCGAGTTCACCATGTCCTTTTCTTACCGCTGCAATAGCGGTAGTAAGTTCAGGTAAACTGGTACCGAATGCAACAAGTGTAGCGGCAATGATGCTTTGGGGAATACCGAAACGAATGGCGGTTAACTCAATACTTGGTATTAATATCTTAGAAGATAAAATGACCATGGATATAGCAAATATGAGTTTGGCAATTTGAAAGATAGCTGGACTTTTAATAACATCCAGTTTTTCAAATCCTTCTGTACCATTTTTAGCCCAACGGATCATCATATACAAATAAATAATGAGCAGAGTCAGCAGTAAAAACCCCATCCATTGATGAATGATGCCCTCGTTATTTCTACCGAACATAGGTAATGCCAATACGACCAATAGTGCAGCAGAGCCGATTTGAATGCGACCTTGGCGGTTTAGAGTTTTCTGATCTATGGGCAAGTAACCGATTATAGCAGCAAGTCCGAGTATGAGTCCGGTATCTGCAATGATTGAGCCTACGCCATTGCCAAGTGCAAGGTGTGGGTTGCCCTGCATTGCTGCAAGTACTGAAACAGAGGCTTCAGGTAAAGTGGTGCCAAGAGAAACAATAGTTGCACCAATAATAGATTTGGGGATGCCCCATTGAATGGATAGGCTTACAGCCTCATCTACCAGAAAATCAGCACTTTTACTCAGGATTGTTAGGCTCACGATGGCAATAATAATTAATACAATTGTGGGTAATGTTTCCAGTAAATGAACATACATTTCTTCCATTATCTTATTCTCACTCTCAAAAGATGATTAAAATGTTAAACATATAGTCTTGACACCCTAACCACAATATAATATTCATTCTTATAATAGGGTTATAATATCTATTTGTCAATCATGAAGTCAATCATAAAAGTCGCGCTAAACGTTCTGTTTTATGGGTTAAATACCGATTTGAATTTTATTTATATATATAA
>NZ_JARGDP010000045.1 GCF_029210395.1 Petrocella sp. FN5
CAACCGGAGGGACAAGGGCAACCGGAGGGACGGTTCTTGTGACCGAAGCAGAGTAACCAATGAACAACCAGAAGAACCGTCCCTGTTCCAAAACCCCCGGTTCCAATTGACAATCTTGAAACCTCTGATATAATAAATATCATAGTGATAGACTATCTATCACACAAGGAGATGATCGTATGAATCTTAAAAATAAACGCATAAATGAAATAAATAAGCAGAAAGAAAAGAGGAAAGAAGATATATTGGTTGCCGCCATAGAAGTGTTTAAGGAAAAAAGTATTCGATCAGCAAAAATGACGGATATTGCCTTAGAATCAGAAGTAGGAGTTGCAACGGTGTATCGTTATTTTAAAACTAAGCTTGACCTTGTAACTGAAGCGGTTAATTGGATGTGTAAAGAAGAAATACAGTTGATGTTTGAACCTTTTGAAGGTGATGATTATAAGCGTATGACGGGGTTTGAACAAGTATCTTATATTTTAAAACTTTTTATTTTGCTGTATGAAGCGTATCCTGATTTTCTTACACTACTTGAACAATTCGACAATTATGTTGTTGAAGAACAGATTGGCCTGGAACAATTAGAGAATTATGAAAAAAACATTATAGACTTGAAAGAGATAGCATTTGACGCCATAGAGCGAGGTAAAAAAGATGGGTCGATAAAAACGGATATCGACAACAATATTTTTTATACGACCATCACCCATAGTCTGATGAGTCTATCACAAAAACTGATCCTACGTGGCAATATTTTAAAAAGTGATGGTGAAGTAGAAGGTAAGAATCAGTTGGTCATATTGATTGAAATGGCTCAGGGTTATATTAAAAACTAGAATTGCGGAGGGGCAAATGAAAGAAAAATTACCGTTTTCGAAACAAATAGCTTATGCACTTGGACAATTGGGATGGTCTTTGCTATCAGGGATTATTGGAACCTATCTTATTTTCTACTATATACCTACAGAAAAATCAGGGATTATGGTGGCGATTCCACAAATAGCACTTTTTGGTTTCTTGACCATTATAGGTATGATTACAATGCTGGGTAGATTTTTTGATGCCGTAACCGATCCTTGGATTGCAACATTAAGTGACCGTTGTAGATCCAAAAATGGTCGACGTATCACTTATATGAGAAGAGCGGCGGTGCCTTTTGCGGTATTAACGGTGTTGGTCTTTTGGAACCCTATCAATGGTGAGAGTGTGCTTAATGCCATTTTTTTAACCGTGTCTCTGCTTCTGTTTTATTTGTTTTTTACAATGTATGTAACCCCTTATATGGCTTTGTTATCTGAACTTGGTCACACACCTCAAGAGCGACTCAATCTATCAACCTATATATCCGTCACTTGGTTCATTGGGTTTGCATTGGCATCTCAAGCGCCTATCTTATGGAATGCATTTGTTGATATGGGTATGGACAAACAAAACGCCGTTCGTCTGGCATTCGTAGTTTTTGCCGCCATTGGACTGATATTTTTATTGATACCTGTATTTGCCATAGATGAGAAACGTTACTGTGAATCGATTCCTTCAGATATCAAAATGATTGAATCCATCAAAGCAACTTTTCGAAATCGTGAATTTACGATCTTCGCCATGTCGGATTTGGTATATTGGGTGGCCATAACAGTATTTCAAAATGCATTGCTTTATTATATCACCGTATTATTGGATCGACCTGAAGAGATGCTGGGCATCTTATTCATTTTATTAGGCGTAGGCTCTTTCATTTTTTATGCACCGGTTAATGTATTGGCGAAAAAATTTGGTAAGAAAAAACTGCTGATTATTGCTTTTTTAATGTTTATCGCAGCCTTTATATATAGTATTTTCCTAGGGAAACTACCTTTTTCACCTACCCTTCAAGCCTATATCTTGGTCATTATCGCTTCAATACCAATGGCAATATTTGGTATCTTACCAAACGTTGTTATTGCAGACATTGCTGAGTATGATGGGATTATGACAGGGACGAGAAGAGAAGGTATGTTCTTTGGAACACGGACCTTTGTGTCCAAGATTGGTCAAATGATATCCATGTTAATACTGAGCGCTTTACTTTTACTTAGGCAAAATGGTAGTAATGAGATGGGAATTCGTTTAACAGCGGTATTTGCAGCCGTATTTTGCGTCATTGGCTTGATCTTCTTATTGATGTATAATGAAGACAAAGTATTAAAAGGGCTAGCTGACCAGAGGTAGACTAGGGGGGGACGGCTCCTAACCACAAGAACCGTCCCTCAGGTAAGGAGGAAATGATATGAATAAAAAGATAGCCCCGATTGTTGTAGTGGGTATACTCACATCATACTTATTGGGTTATTTGACTTTAATTTTAACGGGCTTATTGATTTCAATACCGGATGGCATTAAGGTAGTATTAGGAATTATCGCAGTAATTATTATTATAGTAATAGCTGCGCTTATTTATACACTCAACATAAGATTAAAAGAGATTGACAAGGAGGATGACGATGATCTTAGTAAATACTGATTATATCACTGGGAAAGAATTTGAAATGTTAGGGATTGTAAAAGGTAGTACAATTCAATCCAAACACATGGGAAAAGACATCATGGCAGGTTTTAAGACCATGGTTGGTGGAGAATTATCTAGTTATAATGAAATGATGAATGAGGCAAGAGCGCTCGGTACTAAAAGAATGGTGGATGAAGCAGAGGCCATGGGCGCAGACGCAATTGTTAATGTTCGTTATGCATCTAGTGCCATTATGCAAGGTGCTGCTGAAGTCATTGTATATGGTACAGCTGTTAAGTTTATCTAAACCAGAGCTAACCAGAGGGACGGTTCTCTTGGTTCCTCTTGGCTCCAAGAAGATAATTCTCATGTAAAAAACCATTAGCGAATATCGCTAGTGGTTTTTTTGGTGTCACGCCGATGTAACAGAGATGTCCGTCATATGTAACGGCAATTTTATATAATGTATTTAGTGGCAACAATAAAGAATGATTTGGTTAACCCCGTTTTCCTTAAAATGAGGCTGAAAATAGCGTACTTACCGCCAGAATCGTGTAAGAATAAAAAATACTATAATGAGGTGAGCTTATGAAAAAAATGAAAAAAGTATTATCATTGGCAATAGCGTTATCATTAATGTTCAGTAGTATGAATGTAGTTAATGCCGAAACTGAACCAGCAACTCCAACTTTGGACATTGCTACAACTCCAGTTGATGAAACATCTGCAGAAGCTTCTTGGTCTGTAACTTTCCCAGATGGTAGCTATATTCTGGATGGTTATGACTACCAATTAAGTGGAAAAGGCAAAGTTAAAGATGTAATGACAACTTCAGCCATCTTTAATGGCTTAACAGCAGGTACAGTTTATTCGTTAACTGTTGACGCTCATTACTCAATAGTTGAGGATGAACAAAGTACATTTGAGGTAGAAACAAAAGACTTTGAAGTAGAAACGACTAAAGAATCTAGCATAAAGAATATTAATATTTGGAGAAGAGAGATTGATGGCATTACAGAGTACGCTCTTTCTACGAGCAATAATAGCACGAGATATGAAACCGTTGAGGAAGCTTTAGAAGCGGCCTTAGAAGAAAAAGGCGAGACCTACGAATCTTTGGAGTCTTATACATCCTTAGAGTTTAAAACCAATGAAGGTGAAGGTTGGGAAAAATCCGAAAAAATTACTGTAGTGGTCATTCAAAAACAAACGGAAACAGAAACCAGATACCGAGTCAAAGGTAGTGAGGATGAATATAGTACAGACCTTGACGAAGTAGTTAAGAACCAAGCAGCAAGTTATGAGTATGATGAATGGATTATTGAAAATGATGATTTTGTTTATACTGTTATGTTAGTGACAAAAGACTTCGTTTCAAAAACAGTAGAAGTGTCATTGCCAGTTAATCTATGGATGGCAGCAGATGATGGTGCAAGGCTTTATATAGACGGGCAAGAAAAAGCCGGCTTATTAAAAAAATGGAATGCACCAAGCAATTACAACAAAGCCAATCTATTTTATATTCACGACTTAAGCAGTAATCCATTTTTAGCAGCAAAAGCATGGGATGGTCATGAATTAACAGGTAAAGGTGACAAAACCATTGCTGGGTTTAAGATGGTACTTGAAGTTCGTGATGAACGGTATAGCGTAACAGATGAAAAATGGTATTACTATACAGGCAAAGGCGAGCCGGAAGAAGATGCTGCAGGAAATTTCTGGTATGAAGAAGACTATATGGCGAATTCGGATCTTTGGACAAGTGTAACAGTTATTGAAAATCCTAATGGTGCTTGGGCAAAAAGCGATGCGTTCCCAGCAGACGGTGACTATATTTGGACACCTTCCTACCTTCATAGTAAGCAAAACAAAATCGATACACCCGTGTATTTTAGAAATGCTCCTACACAAGTTCCGATAGATTATTTTGACATCAAAATCACACCAATTATTAAAGAACGTACAGATGATAGTATTATTAATAACCCAATAGCTGGGAGCATCAAAGCTACTTTCGGCGATACAACAGTCCAATCAAGTGGTAACACAATTAATGCTTCCTTACCAGATGGTACGATTATAACTTTTGAAGCCATAGCTTCTGAGGGTTACAGATTTGTATCTTGGCTGTATAACTTAAATAACGAATTGGATGAAGGTGATGATGGCTATAGACCAAATCCAAGAGAAATAAAGGTTTCAAGTTCATCTAATAAATTTGGACCAACACCTGTATTTGAGGTTGCACCACCGGTGGTTGATCCAACATTCACAGTACTTGCGATAACCGAACAACCGGGTATGGGTACTACAAGTCCTTCAGAACAAACAGTTGAAGCAGACGGTAGTGCTACAGTGACAGCTGAAGCTAACTCAGGATTCATCTTCATCCATTGGACGGATGGTGAATCGATTGTTTCAACAGATGCATCTTACACGGTTGAAGGTGTTCAAAGCGATATGACTTTCTATGCGGTCTTTGACGAAGATACTGAGCCTAACAATCCAGAACCGCGAAGAAGAAGGTCAACACCAGAACCAGAACAGGAAGAAGAAACAGAAACTGAAGTATTCCTAGACCTTGAAGACGAAGCTACACCTGAAGCATTACCGGAAGAAGAGGTTGTTGAACCGGTAGTAGCTATAGAAATCTTAGATGAAGAGATTCCAGAAGCAGATGGTAGTGCTGATGTGGAATTGCCAAAAACTTCCGGTATACCAATAGGTATTTACTATGGATTGGGTATCGCAGTTAGTGGCCTAGGTTTTAAAATTAAAAAAAGAAGCTAACCAGAGGGACAGTTCTCTTGGTTCGAACCACCATAAAATTATAAGTAAGATCCGTTAGCCATTCAATTGGCTGACGGATCTTTTGGTAACTAAGGATACGATTGCTATAGTTCTGTTGGATAGATATTATTCCCAATCAAATGCCTTTAACTATGGACTAAGATGCTTTATAATAAGGGATAGAACAATAAAAAGAGTGTACTTATGGCATATATGATAAATATGAAGGGGTAACATAGGCTAAGCTGATGGACATAGCCTATTAGAGTGAGCAAGATGATTAAAAAAATGGTTGTTTGTGTATGGATGATGCTGATTGTCCTTATGGTGATGCATCCTGTCCTATATGCCAATACACAAATAGAAAAGGACGCGAAGGAAATATTAGAATCAAATACCTTGTTAAGGGTTCATCTAAGTGGTGATGGTGTTTTACAAGTGCATATGGCATCTGTGGACCTTAAGCTAACTTTTGACCGTGTGGGGATAAATGAACTTTATGGCTTAAGTCGATTATCTTTGTCGAAGGTTCCTCAGATGGGTGATTATCATAAGATGGAAATTGGAACAGATTGGATTAGCCCATATATGATGCGAGCCCTTGAAATGGATGATATCGATTTGCCCTTTTATACCGGTGGCTGGCATGGCTCTAATGGTGACGATACGGGAGAAATGACCGCCTATACAGAGTATGTGCGCTTTGGTGTTGACGGTCATCCACTCTATACGGACACATGGTTGGTTTGCAAAACCTTAACCATACAAGTGATCAATCAAGTTCAAGCTTATAATGATGACACCTCGTCACTTAAAGAAGTCATTACTTACACGATAGATCATGATAAGGTGGATATAAAAGTAGATGCAATAGCAAAAAAGTCGCTAGAGATTATCCAATATTTTGGACTTCAGACTCAGAATGGTTGGTGGGATTCTATTCGGTATTATGATTTGATGGGGACATATACAGAAAACACAACCTACCTAAACAGCTATGCCCTACCAAAAAACAAGCAGACAATTCATCAGTTCCAGCTTAGGTCTAGCGGTATAGCGCCCATTCTAACAGCAGGGATGCTGACAGATGGCTTGGGTAGCTTTGGATATCTTAAAGAGGATAAACCGACTTGTTTTACAAGAGGATATGGCAAAACATATTTTAATCTCATTAGTGGTAACCCTCTGATACTAGAAGCTGAAGATCATTTTACTTGGCGTGGTTATTATCAGTTCGAGCCATCTGAGCCAGTGGAACCGGTTATCTCAGAGACACTTGCCCAAGAATAAAATATAAAAATCTAGGAATAGTAAAGATTTGAAGGGTATTGTGATTGATTATAATAAAAAGCTGATATCATTTTGGTCTTTAGGAAATTATGCGTTAAGAAAGAGGTCTTATCATGGATAAGAGAATATTATATGAGAATTTACTGAATTATGTTTATGAGGGGATGTATTTTGTGGATGTGGACCGCAAAATCACTTTTTGGAACCAAGGAGCCGAGCGCATCACAGGCTATAAAGCCGAGGAAGTTGTTGGTAGTTATTGTTATGATAATATCTTAAATCATGTAGATGAAAAAGGAAATAAACTTTGCTTTGGTGGTTGTCCCTTACATGCAACCATTAAGGATGGGAAAAACAGAGATGCACATGTTTATTTACAGCATAAATCAGGAAGCCGCATTAATGTAAAAGTGAGAACAACACCTATTATAGAAAATGGTAAGAATATTGGCGCAGTTGAGCTTTTCATAGAGGAAGTGGATAAGTTTGCTGAATTTTTTGAACTTGTTGAACTAAGAGAAATTGCCTATCGTGATCAATTGACAGGGTTGCCGAATCGTCGTTTTTTAGATGAGAATTTAATGTATCAGATGGAAATGGCACGTAAACTTGATGTATCGGTTGGTATTGCCTTTATAGATATTGATTTTTTTAAAAAGGTCAATGACACCTATGGTCATCTCATGGGTGATGAAACTTTAAAGGTACTGGCAAAAACATTAACAAAAGGTTTACGAACGAGTGATATTGTTGGCCGATGGGGTGGTGAAGAGTTCATTCTAATTTTGCCGAATTCGGATAGTATAAGTTTAGAAGTTTTGTGTGAAAAACTTAGAATGTTAGTGGAAAATAGCTCTGTGGACCGAAGCAACACAGATCTGAAAATCACAATATCGATTGGCGCCACCATCATGCGCAAGAGCGATACTCTAGAGTCAATAATTAATCGAGCAGATTGCTTACTGTATGAAAGCAAAGAAAATGGACGCAATAGAGTAACGATAAGGTGATCAGTGGTCTCGACAAGAGAGACGGTTCTTTTGGTCCAATAACCTACATCAGTAAAAAATATAGATTATTATAATAGCAACGGCAAATGAAAGGCAGATTATGGACAATAGAGCCACTAGAGAAAAAATGACGAAGCACAAAAGCAACGAGTATTTCACAATCTATGAGCTGAAAGAGTTACAAGACACACAGGAGAAGTTCAATAAATACTCAGGCTTATTCAATATTGTTTTTGATTTGAGTGGGACACCAGTGACGAAAATAAAGGATCAAAGGGACCTGTTTGAGGATTTCATTCAACGAATCAAAACACAAAGTAATCTTTTTTCTAGTGCACGGTCAATGGTAAAAATCTACTTTAAAGACCATTTACAGGTATACTTATGTAAAACATCAGAAAAACTATATGGTGTTATAGATCTTATGGCCCACGGAAAAAAAGTAGCCAGTTGGTTGGTTCAAGATACTTACAAAATAGAGAGCAAGGATAGTGATTTCAATCTAGATCCGGCAAAATCCAGTTTTATTACCATATGTCATTTGCTACACCTTCAAATCGAGCAGCTTGAAAAACAAGCTATTCTTAAGATGTGTATACATTATGAGAAAGAGAAACTAGAAAAAAGTCAGCAAGAAAAATTGAGTTTGTATCAGTCTTATGAAGAAAGCCTAAGAGAAAAATCAAATAACCTGGAAGAGGCCAATGCTGAATTAGAAGAAATAAATGCAGTCTTAGAAGAAGAAATAAGTGAAAAAGTATTAGCACAAGAAGCTCTAAAAACAGTTATTGAGACAATAGAAAATCAAGTAAGAGACAGAACAAATGAGTTGCAAGAAATGAACATATCTCTGGAAGAAGAGATTCAAGAACGTATCAAAGTGGAAAGTGATCTAACCAAAGAAAAGACATTCATTGAAGCCTTACTTGAAAGTCTGCCCGGTTATTTATATGTCTATAATATGGAAGGCAAGCTCATACGCTGGAATAAAAAACATGAAACCATGACCGGCTATTCTTCAGACGAGTTAGCACAGATGACCTTGAATCAATGGTTTGATGAAAATGATTTCCATAAGGTACAAAAAGCGGTTGAAGAAGTCTTAGAAACAGGTTATAGCGAAGTAGAAGCAAAGCTAAAATTAAAAAATGGTAAGAAAATGGATATAGTATCTAATGGGGTACGGCTTTATATTGATAATCAGACCTATTTTACAGGTGTGGGCATGGATATAACAGAAAAGAAAAAAGCTGAGGAAAATATTATATATCTTAGTTACCATGATTATTTGACAGGCCTTTATAATAGACGTTTTTATGAAGATTATTTGAAAAAATTAGACGTCGAGAATAGTTTACCATTGACGCTCATGATGGCAGATGTTAATGGCCTAAAACTCACCAATGATGCATTTGGCCATGAAACAGGTGATTTGCTCTTACTGAAAGTTGCTAATATACTGAAGAAAAATTGCCGAAAGGTTGATATTGTAGCCAGAATGGGTGGCGATGAGTTTATACTTTTATTACCATCGACGGATGAAGAAGAAGTGAAGAATATTATTCGAGCAATCAACAGTGATATTTCGGAGGATAGCAGTGAAAATATCATCCTATCAGTTTCAATCGGTTACGCTATTAAACGTGACCGACATAAATCTATGATTGAGGTTTTTCGAGAAGCAGAAGATGATATGTATAGAAATAAAGTATTTGTAAATGCCAGCCTTAGGAGTCGAACCATTGATTTGATCATCAATTCTCTCTATGAAAAAAACAATAGAGAAATGTTTCATTCTAAAAGAGTGGGTCGAATTTGTGAACTCATGGCAGAAAAGATGGGACTTGGAGAAGATGAGATAAAAAAAATAAGTATTGCCGGTCTCATGCATGACATCGGTAAGATTGGGATCGGTGATATGATTCTTAATAAGGTTGAAGCATTAACGCATGAAGAGTGGAAGGATGTAATGCGACACTCAGAGATTGGGTATCGTATATTGAGTTCAGCCAATGAATTTTCAGATATTGCAGATTTCATACTGGCACACCATGAACGATGGGATGGAAGAGGCTATCCAAAGGGTTTAAAGGGTGAAGAAATACCAATAGAAGCTAGGGTTATTACAATTGCAGATGCTTATGATGCGATGACTTCAGACCGTTCCTATAGAAAAGGTCTCAGCAAGTCAGAGGCCATTGAAGAGACCATCAAGTGTTCTGGCACTCAGTTTGATGCTGATTTGGTACGTATTTTTACGGAACAGGTTGTTGAGCTTATCTAAGAGACCAAGAACTCAGTTAACTTTTACCAGAGGCTTTAATTTTTATCTTTTCTTAATGGTCAATATATAGGCCAATATGTTATGATGCAACCAAGGGTGATGACATCCTGGATGAACCTTGAAGATATGAGAAAGCTTAGATGAGCGGACTTGTTTGGAGGCTATTATGGCAGAGACAGATACATTTCCATCGATGGAAGCAATAAGAGATATGTTGGATGACATACAAGAAGACTTACCACCAATACTTTTTGAAGAGCTTAATGGTGGTGTGCTTTTACTACCGGAAGAGAAGTTACATCCTGAGAGTAGAAAAGCAGACAAGCTATATATAAAAGGCGAGTACCATCGCAGTCGTATATTAGGTAGACAGATTATTATCTATTATGGCACGTTCAAAAAACTTTATGAATCAAAATCAGAAAAAAAGATCTACAAAGAGTTAAAAAAGACCTTGCACCATGAGTTTGTTCATCATATTGAATCTTTGGGTGGAGAAAAAGACCTTGAGATTGATGATGCCATTCGACTGGAAGCCTATAGACGAAGAAAAAGCATTAAAAAAGAGTTATAGAAAACCAGGATAAATCCTTATATGACATTTTGATAAATCATTGTCATAATCCATTGAAATCTAAAAAAGTGAGTGCTATACTTATATGAGATTTAGAAGATTACCACCATTTAAGGAACGTATTGAAGCATATTACGTCTAATGGATGAGTAAAGAAATATAATGGAGGGTACACACATGAAAAAATCAATCAGTAAAATAGTTTTATCTATGCTTGTACTTGTTGTATCCATGGGCTTTGGACCAAAAGCTCAAGCAGCAAGTATTTTTTCGGACACAAATAGACACTGGGCAGAGACAGACATCTATAAAGGCGTAACAGAAGGCTTTATAAAAGGCTATACAGATGGCACCTTCAAACCGGATCAACCGGTGACTCGGGCTGAGTTTAGTAAGATGCTGAATCAAGCCCTAGGGGTAACGGGTACAGTGAATATAACTATGAAAGATCTAAAGACAACAGACTGGTACTATAATGAAGTTAGAAAAGCGGTTGCAGCCGGCTATATCACAGGTTACACAGATAACACTTTTAAGCCGGACAATAATATTACTAGACAAGAAGCGGCCAGCATGATTGCCAAAGTCATACCTAATTACGGTACAACCACCAAACTAACCGGCATTTTAGATACGAAGGATATATCTAATTGGGCCAAGGATAGTGTTGAAGCGGTGTTTGGCCGTGGCTATATTACCGGTGACAATCGTAAGATGTACCGTCCGCTAGGCGCTCTAACCAGAGGAGAAGCTTGTGTCATATTATTACGTCTTCTAGATGGTGAACAGATTGTTACCACATCTAATTATGTTATTGATAAAAAAGGGACCACAAGAAGCAGAACCATCTATACAAATAATTTGACCATCCATAAAGACGTAGGAACAGGCGATGTTGATCTTGACCGTGTTGTTGTCCTTGGTACCTTAAGCGTTCAAGGTGGTGGCGATAGTACAATCGAGATTGAAGACTCCAGAATCCGTAATATGAATGTAGAAAAAACTTCCGGTGATGTTAGAGTACTTCTTAGAGGGAATACAACGGTTGAAACAACCACAGCAAAGTACGGTAGTACACTGGAGCAAGTCAGTATGAGTGGTGAAGGTTATAAGAATCTAAGGTTAGACGGTAGTAATCTAAGCAAACAAGAAACCATCTTAAAAGGAACGTTCCCAAGTGTAATAGTAGACGATACAGTCTTACTGTCTTTAACTTCCGGCAAGATTACGGACCTTAGGGTGAACTCAGGCGCTAATGGTAGTGTCATTAGCTTGGCCAGTGGTACCACAGTAACCAATACGGATGTGTATTCAAGAACAAGTTTTACAGGAACAGGTCGAATTACAACTCTAAAAGCTTATGCCAATGATATCACTTACCAAACTAAGCCAAGTAAAATCACCTCAGGAACTTCTTTATCGAGGCCGCCTGTACTTGGTGAAGATACAGAAGGGCCAGTGCCTACCTTTACGCCAAAATCAGATGCAACAGGTGTAGCAACCAATACAAAAATTGTCGTAACCTTTAATGAAGCCATTTATTTAGATAGAGGCGGACGGGTTTATGCCGATGACATCAAAGATATTATTGAGATTAGAAAAGATAAGTCAACAGGCACTAGAATCAGTTTTACCGGAACAATCAGTTCAGACCGTAAGACGTTAACTATAACACCGGATGAGATCTTGGACATGAGTACCTATTACTATATTATTTTGTTAGATGAATCTATAGAGGATGCTGAAGGCAATGAAAACGAAAAAGAGACTTCCAGATTCAGAACAGGTAATCAAGATCTAGTACCACCAAAGCCAACATTTTCACCTGTCAACAACGCGACGAACATTGCGGTAACCTCTAACATAACCATAAGCTTTGATGAAGCCATTCGTTTGGTAAATAACAGTGCGGTGACCAACTCTAATATTACAAGTTTTATTGAGCTTAGGGAAAACAGTGCAACTGGTACAAAAAAAGCTTTCTCAGCGTCTATCAATTCGTCTAAGAGGTTAATTACAATCGATCCTAGTGCAGACTTGGCCATTGATAAAAACTATTATATCATCATACTGGCAAACAGGATTGAGGACGCCAGTGACAATGCAGTACCAAAGACCACATCTACTTTCAAGACCGGATTACCAATTGCTGTAACACCAACCATCACGACAAATCCGGCAACAACGACAGCGATTGCTAATAATGGTACTGTATCAGTGACTTTGTCTTCGACAACTTCTGGTGGTAATATATATTATACAACGAATGGATCAACACCAACAGTAACACCAGCACTATTATATACTGAACCTTTTTATGTTGACAATGTAGGAAATCTTGTTGACGGTCAGACAATTACAGTTAAGGCCATTTATACAAAGGTGGGTATGACCAACTCGGCAGTTGCTACGAAGGCCATCACCTTTGTAACCAATAGAGTGGCAACACCAACCATTACCACTGACCCATCTAATGTGTCCGCTATTCCTAGCGATAAACCGGTTGTGGTGACTATAGAATCAGCTACCGATGGATCAAAGATTTTTTATGCGATTGAAAATGAAGATAACTATAACGAATATGATGGATCCATTACTATTAAAGATATTGACCCAGATGGAGATGTGATAACCATATATGCATATGCCACAAAAATTGGTATGGGTATGTCGGAGGTCTCAACAAAGGATATTAATTTTATCAATAATACAGTAAAAACGCCTACTATAGAAATTGTTAAAGCGTCTGATAATGAATCAGCTAGTGTAACTATTGTATCTGAAACGAGCTCAGCAAAAATTTATGTTACTATAAATGATGGACCTGAAATAGAACTTAGTGGAAATAGTTTTGATGTTACTGTTCTTGAGTATGGTACTTCGGTGACAATTAAGGCAACTGCTAGAAAGTCTGGTATGTTAGATTCTGAAATGAGTACAAAAACAGTCAGCTTTTAAAAAATTAGTCTTATTAATCAAATATTTTAAGGCCTATTTAAAACGTTAACCATAATGTTTTAAACAGGCCTTTTTCTTGTTGCCTTTATCTTTTTATGGTAAAGTGAGTATAAGAAAAGGTAATAAAAATGATTGACTAAGGATGGGAATTCTATGAATAGGAATTATAAAAAAGTATTATGGTTGATACTAGCTTTAACTACAATAATAGGAACAGGTCATACAAGTAGCGGAGCCACATATTTTACAGATGTAAAGGGCCACTGGGCAGAGTCTGATATTTATGAAGGGGTAGCCCTTGGGATCGTTTCCGGTTATTCAGACAATACTTTCAAACCGAACAGTTTGGTTACCCGTGCAGAGTTTTCTAAGATGATGAACCAAGCTCTTGGAGTTACACACACAACGTCAATTAATATGTGGGATGTAAGCTATTATCATTGGTACTATTATGAGGTTCAAAAAGCCGTCGCAGCTGGCTACATCTCCGGGTATACGGATGGAAGCTTCAAGCCGAATCATCGTATCAGTCGTCAGGAAGCGGCCACAATGATTGCAAAAATCATGCCAAGAGAAACCTTATCTGTAGGTCAAAAAGTCTATGTAGATTATAATCAAGTAGCAAGTTGGGCTAGAGACCATGTGGATTTGGTCGCATCTAAGGGCTATATTACCGGCGATGCAAATGGGATGTACAGACCCGGTGGGGCACTGACCCGAGCAGAAGCCTGTGTGATTCTGGTTCGGGTATTAAAAGGAGAGCAGATAGTACGAAACACAACCTATATAAACTCAGATAACCTATCAAGAAGCCGTCAGATTTATGCCAACAACTTAATTATTGAGGAAAATGTAGGAAGCGGTCATGTTAAGTTAGACAATATCGTTGTTCTAGGTGAACTGATCGTTGAAGGTGGGGGAGAAAACACCATTGATATTAACAACTCCAGAATCATGAAACTGACTATGGCCAAAGATACAGGAGATGTAAGGGTTGTACTTAGAGGTGGAACCGGTGTTGAAGATCTCCTCATTAAAAATGGTGGTATATTGGAACAGAGGGATGTCTTAGGTAATGATGTCAAACAAGTTCGATTAAAAGGTCGTGCGCTTGATGAACAAAGGGTAACCCTTCTTGGTAATTTTCCAAATGTCAAAATTGAAGAAGAAGCCATGATGACTTTGGGCAGCGGTAGTATACAGTATTTGATGGTGGCATCTGAAGGGAAGGATTCAATCCTTCGTCTATCTTATGGAACAAGAGTGGAGATTTCTGCTGTATATGCCCCTACTCATTTTAAAGGCGCCGGTACTCTGACCACTTTGAGAGCTTATGCCAATGATATAACTTATGAGACTCTTCCAAGTCAAGTGACACGTGGTACCAGTCTTAGGAGACCGCCTGCACTTGCAGAAGATGAACAAGGCCCTGAGCCGACTTTTTATCCTGGAGACGGTGCCCGTGATATTGCTGTTAGCAGTCAGATTGTTGTGGTTTTTGATGAACCTATTTATCGTGATTATGGAGAGCCGATCACCAGTTCGGATATTAGAAATATCATTGATATCAGACGCACAAGAACCACGGGTACGCGTATAGACTACGAAGCTACCATTAGTTCGGATCAACGTACTTTAACACTGACACCCATAGATTATCTAGAGACAGACACTTACTATTATATTGTTCTAAGAGATGAATCGGTTATGGATATCTATGGCAATGAGAATGACAGGATGACGGCAAGGTTCAGAACATCGGGTCTAGATCTTGTGCCCCCTGAACCGGACTTCTCACCAAGAGAAGGCGCGACAGGTGTTTCAGTCAATACATCAATAGTCATAGATTTTGATAGATCTGTTCTTATGATAGGAGATAGAGACATTGAAGATGGTCAGATACCCACTTTTATTGAATTAAGAGCCGGGAGTGTGACCGGACCCAAAAAAGTCTTTAGAGCCGAGATGCGATCAGGTGACGAGAGCATACGCATATATCCAACAGGTTCACTTGATCTAAATGAGACCTATTATATCATTGTCTTAGCAAATTATATTATGGATGAGAGTGGTAATGTGATACCAAGGACCACGTCTTATTTCAAAACAGTTTTGCCAACGGCTTCAAGACCGGTGATTAGCACCAATCCGTCAGATACAACTCAAGTAATGAACCATGGGATAGTGAGGGTGACTTTGACCACCGGTACAAGTGGCGGATATATTTATTATACTTTAGATGGAAGCAATCCCACCACCAGTGATCTGATTTATACGGCACCCTTTGAGTTATCAACAGATTTGCTCCTTGGTGAGACCATAACTGTAAAAGCAGTGACCGTCCATTCTGATATGAACACATCCAGTACAGCGACAAAAGTTATTAATTTTTTGCCGAATCAAGTGGCAGCACCACTGATAACATCAGATGCTGTTAATCCGGATGCCATTGAACAAGGTACGAATGTAAACATTACCATAACAACGACCACACCGGGAACAAGCATTTATTTCACCACAAATGGTAATGATCCGACAGAACAGGACACAGAATATACCGGCGCTTTTAGCATCAATGCACCTGTGAATCTAGACGGTACAATTACGATCAAAGCCATCGCTGTAGGTGAAGGTATGGATGATTCGGAGATGGTTAACCTTACGTTGATTTTTATTAATGATTAAGTAATGGCCTTGACATACTTTATGTCAAACAATTTGACAATGACAAAATGAATAAGATGAAGATTTATATTGTCTATTTTTGTATAATATAGAGAGATTAATAAGCGTAGGACTCCATTCAGTGACTTACGCTTATGGGTGGAGAGATTAGATATAGAAAATACCATACACAATAAAAGAGGAAGACCCTTGGGAGAGAGAAAGGGCCTTCCTTTTTTATTTTGCAAAGAATACTAAGTTGGGACCAACATTGTTATTATTATAATAAGAAGAATATGAACAGGAGTGCCTTTGACATGAATCATGTCAGTTTAATTGTCAATGACAAAAGCCATAATAACAAGATTATTTTGAGTGTTTTTAATATAATAAATTAGAAGCTGGTACATATGGCCTATTAAATAAGAAATTGGATTTACTCAAGGAAAAAGGAGGATTTTTTAATGAGAAGGAGAATAAAGCGCTTTTTGGCTCTTTTTTGTTCATTGGTGATGCTATTAACGATGGTTCAAGTGAACGTATTTGCTATGTCAAAGGACATAGATAATCATTGGGCAAAAAACACAATTCAAACTTGGATGGACCTAGATTTAGTGAGTGGCTATCCGGATGGAACTTTTAGGCCGGATGCAAATATCACAAGAGCCGAGTACATGGCACTTGTGAATAATGTCTACAGTTTAACCCAGGAAACGGACATTAGCTTTTAAGATGTTAAGGCAAGTGATTGGTATTATAATGTAGTGAGGCGTGCTTTGTTTGCAGGGTATGTAGGTGGATATCCTGATAATAAAATTAGACCCAATCAGCCTATAACAAGGCAAGAAGCAGCGGTTATAATAGCAAAAATAAAAGGATTAGAAGAAAATCCATTAAGAGCGAATGACTTATTGGATGGTAGTAGTATAGATCCTTGGAGTAAAGGGTATATAGGTGCAGTATTAGAAGCTGGATATATGGCAGGTTATCCGGATGGAACATTCAAGGCAAGAAACCCAATAAAGAGAGGGGAAGCGGTTTTTGCTCTAAATAATACGAAAAAAGATCATGAAGAAAGTGAAGAAATAACAGAAAGCATAGATGAGGAGGGCATTAGTGTTCCCACATCACCATCATCATCAAGTGGTGGTGGCGGTGGTGGTGGTTCACAAACAATAGCAGTTACTACAATCACAGTAAGTGGTGCCGGGGGAGCTTCCACAATAACTACGGTTGATGGCACATTGCAGATGAGTGTAAATGTTGCACCAGCTGAAGCAAGCAACAAATCAGTAACATGGTCAGTAACGCCACAAACTGGTTCAGCAACAATTAGCTCTACCGGATTATTAACGGCAGTTGCTAACGGCACTATAACCGTCGTAGCAACAGCACAAGATGGATCAGGCATCACAGGAAGTCGGCAAATCATAATCTCAGGTCAGAGTACTGAGGGTGTGAGTAACAAAGCAGAATTAGAAGCAGCAATTGACAATAACAGCATTACGAATATTGTGCTGATATCCTCAATAACTGATGACATAGCACAGTCAACGGCTAGAACTTCTAGCTTCACGATTGACTTTGGTAGTCATGTATTAACAGGTAATCTAGATATTACAGCTAATAATCTTTCTATGATTACGTTTAATGGGGATGCAGGCACTAGAATTGATGGCGACATCACTTCAAGCAACAGGTGCTACAGTAAACAATAACGTTGCTATTACAGGTACAGCAACCCTAAATGGGGTAGGATTTAGCAGTTATAATGCAAACCGAGTACACGGAGGCGGCATAAGGCTAATTGGCCGCGGAAGACTGAACTTGTCAGGTAACGCAGGTGATTCAGATGTAGAGATAGATACTGAGGAGACCGTTGAACTGGCAGGACAGGCAAATAATGTTGTTCTAAGACGAATAAATACAGGCATTTCCTTATCAGGTAATATAGCAAGCATTATAGTTGATATGGTAGCAGCAGGCTCAAGAATTGAAAGATTGGGTGGGTCTACTGTTAGTTCATTGGTTGCAAATGGTGCGGTTACATTAGCTCGTGAAGATAATGTAGATGAAATAGGAGACGTTGGTGGCGATGCTGCCGGAGATGTAACACAGCCGATAGAATATAGACTGACAATGGTCGCAGAACCGTTAGCAGGCGGTACAGTCACTGGTGCTGGTAGTACTAATTCTAGGCTGTATACTGAAGGAACAGAAGTGGATATTGATGCCTCTGCGAATCTTGGGTATAATTTTGATGGATGGGGGGCGACAACAGGAATATTTGACGCTGCCGGGACAGCCAATACGAAGTTTCATATGCCGGCTCAAGCAACTACAGTTACAGCTAACTTCAGTCCAATAGTGGTAACAGATGTTGAGATTGACCAAGATAATCATACGATTAAAACAGGAACTTCATCACAGCTTAGTGCAACCATATCACCTGGAGATGCTTTAGACCAGGGCATTTTATGGTCGACAAGTGATGCGGATGTAGCTATTGTAGATAACTCAGGCGAAGTAATAGGCGTAGCGGCAGGAACCGCAGTTATTACCGTTGCCACCAATGATGGTGGTTATACGGATACTGTCATAATTACTGTAGAAAATAGAGAGATTACTTCTGTAGAAACAATCTCAGAGATCTATGTTGCATATGCGACTTCATTAGGAGCGGTAGAAGCTCAATTACCGGCCAGGGTCGAAGTCACATTAGATAATGCATCAACGGAAAATCTAGAAGTGATATGGGATAATGGAACGCCGGTTTATGATGGCACAATATCCGGTACATATGTTTTTGAAGGTACCCTCATATTAGCAACGGGTATGTCAAATACCGCAAGTTATGTAGCGACGGTAGAAGTGATGGTTGATGTTGACAAGAGTGCTTTACTAGCAGCAATTGAGGCTGGGAATATTAAGCATGATGCAGCAATAGAAGGTATAGAAATAGGCGAGTATGTTTCAGGTGCAAAAGTCATATTCAAAACGGCAATTGAAGCTGCAGAAGGAGTAGCAGGAGATGCAAGTGCAACTCAAGGGGCTGTGAATCAAGCAGTAATTGACTTAGCAACAGCTGAAGGTATCTTTGACGGGGCTGAGATTACATCTATCGATAAGAGTGCCTTAACAACAGCGATCACAGCAGCACAAGGAAAACATGACGCTGCAGTAGAAGGTATAGAAATAGGTGAGTGTGGACCAGGATCAAAAGCAACGTTCCAATCGGCAATCGATACAGCACAGACAGTAGCAGGAGATACAAGTGCAACTCAAGCAGCTGTGAATCAAGCAGTAAGTGACTTAGCAACAGCTGAAGGTATTTTTGATGGGACTCAAGTTACATCAATTGATAAGAGTGCCCTAGTAACAGAAATAGCAGGGGCTAATGTTAATAAAGGAACAGTCGCTGTTAGTTTAGATGGTTCAGAGGTGCTTACAACAGATGAATGGGTATCAATAGCAGTTATGACGGACTATGAAACAGCAATAGGTATTGCTCAAGGCATCCATGATGATCATAATACAACACAAGCTATTGTTAACCAAGCCGTGATTGATTTATTAGCATCTACGCTTGCATTTAACAATGCGAAGGCATTTGGAACGCTCACTGCGGAACCGGTTGGTAGTCTTCTTGATGCAAAAGCAGGCACAAACTTCATAGGTGTTCTCTATACTAGGGATGGAAATATCTACTACAATCAGCAAGATAGCGATGACATCTGGGGAACCGAAGTGATGATCGGAGGAGGAAGCGAAGGGAGACTTGCAATCGATCATGCTAATAAACCCCATGTTGCTTACACCACAACGGAAGGAAAAATTGGATATAGAGTGTATAATGGTAGCATTTGGAGTGGCATTCAACTAATAGAGTCCAATCATGGAGGTGTGTGTAAGTGGCCTTCAATAGATCTTGATAATGCTAATAATCCTCGAATTACTTATGTCGATACCATGGGTGATACGGCTGGGACGACGAACCAACCTGATGTGATGTACGCATATATAAATGATGGTGAATTCGCAAGACAACTTCTTCATAGCGGATACTACGATTCATATTTCAAATATGGAAGTTACTCAGCTGAAAAGAGTCCT
>NZ_JARGDP010000046.1 GCF_029210395.1 Petrocella sp. FN5
TTGAAATGATAATATGAAATTAAGTTATTAAATTTTTATCATATGGTGTACTTTTTTTCCTTTTCGAATCATCATTTCACCATCTTCGTTAAAATCTTTTTTTGTAATGTGGTATTCCACATCTGTAATTTGTACATCATTAACACGAACGCCGCCTTGTTGAACATTTCTTCTACCTTCAGATTTACTTGGAATAAGTTGAGCCTGTAGAAGTAGATCCAACAGATTCATACCTGTTTCAAATAATGTTTTATCCATCTGAGTTTGTGGCACATTTTCTAATTTGGCACCACCACCAAATAGAGCTTTGGTAGTTTCTAATGCTTTTTGGGCCTCTTCTTTACCATGGATAAGTGCGGTTATCTCATAGGCAAGCACTTCTTTTGCCTGATTAATCTCTGCACCTTCTAAAGCGCCAAGACGATTGACTTCTTCCATAGGTAAGAAAGTCAGAAGGGCAAGACATTCTTTTACCTTAACATCTTCAATATTACGCCAGTACTGGAAGAATTCATAGGGAGAAGTACGCTCTTTATCCAGCCAAAGTGCACCTTTTTCCGTTTTTCCCATTTTGACACCTTCACTGGTTGTTAGTAGATTGAAGGTGAGACCAAAAGCTGGTTTTTGTTCTTTACGTCGAATGAGTTCAACACCACCTAAGATATTGGACCATTGATCATTTCCACCCATTTGCATAACACAATCATATCGCTGATTAAGTTCAAGAAAATCATAAGATTGAAGAAGCATATAATTGAACTCCAAAAAGGATAAGCCTTTTTCAAGTCTGGATTTGTAACACTCAGCCGTTAACATACGATTGACAGAAAAATGAACTCCGATTTCACGGATGAAATCTACATAGTTTAACTTGAGTAACCAGTCTGCATTATCAACCATAATGGCTTTTCCATCAGAAAAATCTATAAGATTAGAGAGTTGAACCTTAAAATTAGCGGCATTAGCATCAATCTGCTCAGAAGTAAGCATTTGACGCATATCACTTTTTCCGGATGGATCGCCTATGCGTGTGGTGCCACCACCAATAAGCGCTATAGGTCTATGACCGGCACGTTGCATATGGGCCATTGCCATAATGGTCAAAAAATGTCCGGCGGTTAAGCTGTTCGCCGTTGCATCAAAACCAATATAAAAGCTTATCTTTTCTTTTGATAGTAATTCTTTAATTTCTTCTTCGTGGGTAGCTTGAGCAATAAAACCTCTCTCAAGTAAAACATCATATGCACTTCTCATGTATAACCTCCTGAATATATTTGTTTTTGTAGAATAACGGGTTAAGGCGTTTAAATATTGTTGAACCTTCACATACAATATATGTGAACTTGTGAAACAAAGTTAATTTTATGCAATAGCTTTAACCCTATTTATTAATTTAAGACTTATAAAAAGACTCTAGCTATAGTTATATCACAATTGCCTTAGTTCATCAAGGTTGAAATGTATTTATACATTATATGAAGAGAAGGGCTGAAGATAAGAAGTATAATTCAATGTTTGACTATTTCATTAGAATCATGTAATATTTACTGTTGAGGTAGAATCTTTAAGTGGATCTCTCTCATCTAGATTAAGGAAATAAGAGCCCAAATAGCTACATACTCAGTTTTTAATACAAGGAGACTTTATGGATAAATTGTTTTTAGAAGACAGGGTTTTACTGCAAGTAGAAAAGCCTGCAAGATACATTGGTAACGAGGTTAATGCCATCTATAAGAATAAAGAGGAAGTAGCCATTCGCTTTGCTTTATGTTTTCCGGATGTTTATGACATTGGAATGAGCCATCTGGGCCTTTCCATACTCTATAATCTTTTGAACCAACGGGATGATCTCTGGTGTGAACGTGTCTTTTCGCCGTGGGTAGATTTAGATCGTATTATGGAAGAAGAAAACATTCCGCTTTTTGCACTAGAGAGCCAAGAACCCATTAAGACGTTTGATTTTATTGGGATTACCATTCAATATGAAATGTGCTATACCAATATTTTAAGAATACTTGACCTAGCTCAGATCCCTTTATTAAGTAAAGATCGAACAGAAGACCATCCTCTTGTTTGTGCAGGAGGACCTTGTGTCTACAACCCTGAACCTATTAGTGACTTTATTGATTTCTTCTATATAGGGGAAGGGGAAGTTCAACTAGATGCTTTAATGGATGCTTATAAACATCACAGAGAAAATGGCGGGACAAAAAAAGCTTTTCTTGAAATAGCCGCTACAATAGAAGGCATTTATGTGCCATCATTCTATAATGTTTCTTATTATGAAGACGGTACTATAGAAAGGTTTGTGCCTAATCATCCAAAGGCGAAGCCACAAGTTAAAAAAGTCATCATGATGGATATGACACAATCAAGATACCCCATGAAACCAATCGTTCCTTATATCCAAACCGTGCATGATCGCGTTGTTCTTGAGCTTTTCAGAGGTTGTGCAAGAGGCTGTCGCTTTTGTCAAGCGGGTATCATTTACCGTCCCGTACGTGAAAAAGATCTAGAAATATTAAAAGAACAAGCCATAGAGATTGTTAAAAATACAGGGCATGATGAAATATCTCTTATTTCCTTAAGCTCCAGTGACTATTCTCAATTAAATGCATTGGCATCTTATCTGATAGAAGCACCAGAATTGGCCCATGTGAACTTGTCCTTGCCCTCACTACGAATTGATGACTTTTCAATAGAACTGATGCGTAAAGTACAAGATGTACGAAAAAGCAGTCTTACTTTTGCGCCGGAAGCCGGTTCTCAAAGAATGCGAGATGTGATCAATAAGAACATCAGCGAAGAAGATATTCTACAAGGTGCCTACGAGGCTTTTATGGGCGGTTGGAATAGGGTTAAGATGTATTTTATGCTTGGTCTACCGACGGAGACAGAAGAGGATGTCTTAGCTATTCCTAAACTGGGACAGGATATTGTGAATAAGTGGTTTACCATGCCAGGAGATATGCGTAAGCAAAGGCTTCAGATTGTACTTAGCACCTCATTCTTCATACCAAAGCCATTTACACCTTTTCAATGGATGGGACAAGCAAGTAGCGATACTTTTCTAGAAAAAGCTAAACTCATTAATAAGAACATTAATAAGAAGAACATCAAGTATAACAGTCATGACGCAGACACCAGTCGAATAGAAGGTGTTTTGGCCCGTGGTGATCGAAAGCTTAACGAGGTCATCTTGAAAGTGTATCAAAAAGGCGCACGCTATGATGCATGGTCAGAGCATTTTAATGTAACATTATGGAACGAAGCCTTTGATGAGTTAAATATGGATTCAGGCTTTTACAATGAAAGAAGGCGTGAACTGGAAGAAATTCTTCCCTGGGATTTTATCGACACCGGTGTAAAAAAATCATTTTTATATGATGAGTTTTTGCTCGCTAAGGAAGGAAAAACCACAGTAAATTGTATGGAGGGATGTACCAACTGTGGTGCGATGTGTTTTGAAGGAGGTATTTGCTATGCTCGTAAGACTTAAGTTCAAAAAAGAAGGACCGATTCGATTTGTTGGTCATCTGGATATGATGCGGACCTTTCAAAAAATGTTCACCAGGGCAGGCATTCCTATTGCATACTCTGAGGGTTTCAATCCTCATCAGATATTCTCTTTTGCCAGTGCACTGGCTGTTGGTGTAAGCAGTGAAAGCGAGTATATGGATGTTAAGCTGACTGAGGATGTCGCCATTAATGTGTTAATCGAAGCTATTAATTTAAAAGCCCCTGAGGGTATCTTCTTTTTAGATGGTGTTGAAATAGACAATAAAGAAACCTCCGCCATGGCTTCAGTTGTAGCAGCCACTTATAGGATAGAGGTTCTAAATTCGATTATTACAGAAGATATGTTGTCGGCGATGATGTCTCAAGAAACACTGATTATAAGAAAGAAGAATAAAAAGGGTAAAATCAATGATTTCGACTTGAGACCGGGTATTATAAATATCTTGTTAAAAGACAAACACCTTATAATGACCATAGCCAATGGAAGTCATTTTAACATCAAGCCGGAAATGGTGCTTGAAAAACTCTTGGCTTTAAACGATTTGAACTATGTACGTTGTGACTATCGATTCCATCGTGTTGAAATCTACCATGACCATAATGGTTTACGGCCTTTGTTAGAGGTTAAGTTAGGATTGTGATGAAATGAGTAAAAAATTAGTAACTACCCGTTACAATGAAAATATATTATGCGCTCTTTTGGATGAGAAGGAACGTGTACTTGAGGTTCATCTTTTTTCCGGAGAAGTTGAAACAGACATCGGCAATATCTATGTGGGTACGGTAAAGACTGTCAAAAAAAACATTCAATCCGCTTTTGTAGACATAGGTAAAAGTGATAATGTTTTTTTATCTTTACAAGAATCCAAAAATATTTATTATGCAAAAAAGGTTGGAAAAGGCCAAGCACTTGTTCCTGGAGATGAGGTTCTAATTCAGATTCAGAAGGATGCCCATAAAACCAAACTGGCAAAAGCCATAACTGATTTTTGTTTGACAGGTCGTTATGTTGTTTTGACAACGGATAAATCTTCCGTGTTTATATCGTCAAAGATTACAGAGGATGATGAACGGTTAAGGCTTAAAAACCTTATAAAGAATTATGTTTCAAAGTCGTATGGCTTTATTGTTCGAACCAATTGTAGTTTTGTTCCAGATGAACTGGTGATTGATGAAGTTCAAAAACTGATTCAGTTATATGACAAAATATTAAATACCTTAACTTTTAGAAGTACGGGTCAGCGTATTTATACCCAAGGTTCACCTTATATGACTTTGCTCAAAGATTTTCATGAAGATGAAGTAACCGATTATATCTATGATGATGAAAACCTATATCATGAAGTGGAAACGTTTTTAGGCGAAAATCATCCGGAAATCCTTCACAAACTCATGCTGGTAGAGCAAGAGATGTCTTTGTACAATTTTTTTAATGTCCAAAGTAAAATCGACAAACTTTTACATAAAAAAGTATGGTTAAAGTCTGGCGCATCTATTATAATTGAACCTACCGAAGCCTTAACGGTTATTGATGTTAATACGGAGAAAACATTAAGCAAAAAACAAGTAAAAGAAACAATTTTTAACACTAATATGGAAGCGGCTGAAGAAATTGTCTATCAATTACGTGCTCGAAACATATCCGGAATTATTATTATTGATTTTATTGATATGTCAGATCTAGAAGATAAGAATAAGCTAATGCAAAGATTAAGATATCTAACAAGTTTTGATAGAATAAAGACAACGGTGATTGATATGACGGCACTCGGTCTTGTTGAGGTGACGAGAAAGAAAATAAAACAGCCCCTATCTGAATTATGGGATATTTAGATACCATAATTTAATTGTTGAATTTATAATATATATTTGTTAAAATGAGAGTATAAAAATGAGGGTGGTGACATATGTCGACTTTTAAGAAATTAAAAGACTTTTTTTTCGGTGACTGGCAAGAAGCATACATAACAACTTTAGAAAATGAGTTTAACCGTGTAACTGGATTGCTTGATCAAAACGACATAAAATACAAATATAAAATTCTAACAGGACATAAAAAAGATAGAACAGCATCATCAAGAAATGCTTATTATGTTCACATTTTAAAAGAAGATTTCCCAAAATTCAATCAATTACTGGACTATAAGTTGTAAAACTCAGATTTCTGTTTCTAGTACTCTAGGGAAAACTATCGAATCGATAAAACTTATTTTGACACATATGTTATACTAGAATTGAAACATGTGAAAGGAGGGCTTCACGTGGATAACAAGACAGCATTATTGATACTTGAAGTTCAACAAGGTCTTTTTGATAAAGAGAAGTTTAGATTATATAAAGAAGAGGCATTACTTAAAAATATCAGAAACCTAATTGACCGAGCTCATGAAGAAGGTGCCATGGTTATATATTTGCAACATTCGGATGAAGACTCAGGCTTTATTAAGGGTACAAAAGAATGGGAAATTCATCCAGATATTCAGCCGATGGAGAAGGATTACGTTATTGAGAATCATACTCCAAACGCATTTTACAAAACAAAATTGCATGATTTATTAACAAGGGAAGATATTAAATATCTGGTCATTACAGGGGTTCAGACGGAAGGTAGCATTGATACAACTTGCAGACAAGCTTTTTCTCTTGGATATCATAATATCTTAGCCAAAGATGCCCATTCTACATTTGACTCCATTCCACTCACAGCACAACAGATTATTGACCATCATCATAGGATCATGGCCAGTTGGTTTGCTGAACTGATTAGTAGTGAAGATATTGAGTTTTTCTAATTAAGTTTAGGTGTCAGCACTTCTGTGGAAAGAAATTTGTTAAAAATCCTTGAATCAAAAAGATGATGGGTAAAATAGTTGGGGTCATCAAAAGACTTCACATAACCTTTTCTATAGTCTTCAAATAAACTTGTAGGGTCTGTTTTTATGCCATAACTTATTTTTAAATCATATTCACAGAAGAAGGTCTCAAAAATAGCATGGTTAAACTGTTCTTTTGGCAATAAAAAGGCTATTGCAAAATCCTCTATAGGTTTACCTTTACTTAATATGCCTAGTATAGATTTTCCATGTCGTACCTGAATCGGTCTTATTTGATGTTGTAGATTAAATCGGTTTAGACTTTTTTCAATGCTCATAACATAATCTAGGGGGATGGGTTGATTTATTGATCCAAGATGGGTTTCAATCATTATGAATAGATCTTCTCTCTGTGACAGTTTTCGGTATATATCCAATCGGAAGGCTGTCATATTTTCATGATGATGATAAAGGGTATGGTACTTATCAAGTTTTTTGTCGTAAGTTATTTTTAATTCTTTCATAATACCTCCAAATACATGATTTCACTGTTCTTATTATAGCAAAGAAAGACATTTCTGGAAACAGTTGTTATATTGATGAAAGGCAGTACAGTGATTTACCAAAAGACCTTGACATAGTTTGCTAACTGTGATAACCTATACCATGGTATGCCGCACGGTCAGGTTATAAGTCTTTGGACGCCAAAACCGGCGAGTCTTAAAAAACGAGGAGGTGCCAGAATGTATGCAATTATAGCAACAGGTGGAAAACAATACAAAGTAGCTGAAGGTGATGTCGTAAGAGTTGAAAAGCTCGGATTAGCTGAAGGTGATGCTGTGGTTTTTGATCAAGTTATGTTGGTTTCAAATGAAGGGGATGTAACCCTTGGAAATCCTACTATAACAACTGCAAAAGTAACAGGAACTGTTACGGCTGAAGGTAAAAGCAAAAAGATCACTGTTTTCAAATATAAGCCTAAGAACAATGGTTATAAAAGAAAACAAGGTCATAGACAACCTTTCACTGCAGTTAAAATCGACACGATTACTTTATAAGTATGATCGCAATCATTCTTTATAAAAGAGAAGCCGGTAATGTTGGTTTTTGTGTAAGTGGTCATGCAGGTTATGAAACAAAAGGTAAAGACATTGTATGTGCAAGTGTATCAGTCCTTGCTATAAATACAGTCAATGCCATTAAGTCTTTTACAGACGATCGATTTTCTCTTCAATATGATGAAGATGGAAAAATTGATATGTTGATGAAGACAACTATGTCTCCCACGAGTCAAGTACTACTTGACACATTTGAATTGGGTATGACATCGATTTATGAAGAATATGGACATGATTATATAAATATTAAAATCGAGGAGGTGTAACCATGTTAAGAATGAACCTTCAATTATTTGCACATAAAAAGGGTGTTGGTTCTACCAAAAATGGTAGAGATTCCGAATCCAAAAGACTGGGTGCAAAAAGAGCGGACGGACAATTTGTGTTAGCAGGTAATATACTATTTAGACAACGTGGAACTAAGATTCATCCTGGTAACAATGTAGGAAGAGGCGGCGACGATACGCTTTTTGCATTGGTAGATGGTGTTGTTAAGTTTGAAAGAAAAGGCAGAGACAAAAAACAAGTATCTGTTTATCCAAAAGCTCAATAAGAATTATTTAAGTTTCAATGGTTTAGGCTATTGAAACTTTTTTATTCTCTAGGAGAGTCTGTGCTATGTTAATGCCTTATTATGTTATAATAAAAAAGAACGGTTGATTTGTTGTTAAGCAAGGGAAAAAAGGTGCAAGTTATGATTTTTGTAGATCAAGTAAGACTAAAAGTGAAATCCGGACGAGGCGGAGACGGTTGTGTCAGCTTCAGACGTGAAAAATATGTACCAAATGGTGGCCCTGATGGTGGTGATGGTGGACGCGGCGGGGATGTGATTTTTGTCGTTGATCCCAACTTAAATACCCTTTATCCCTTTAGACATGCTCGGGTTTTTAAAGCAGGAAGCGGTCAAATGGGTATGGGCAGTAATTGCCATGGCAAGGATGCGGATGATCTCATCATCAAAGTCCCCAAAGGAACCATCATTAAAGAAGCCAATACCGGAAAAGTTATAAAAGACCTTTCTGCTTCAGATGAAGTATATAAACTGTTAAATGGTGGTAAAGGTGGTAAAGGCAATCAACATTATGCGACACCTACCATGCAAATACCTAAATATGCACAGCCGGGTCAAGAGAATAAGGAAATAGAAATTATCCTTGAACTCAAATCCATAGCAGATGTTGGTTTGGTGGGTTATCCAAATGTAGGTAAATCCACATTATTATCTGTTGTGTCAAATGCAAAACCCAAAATAGCAAACTATCATTTTACTACTTTAAACCCAAACTTAGGGGTCGTCGATATTAATGGAGATGGATTTGTTATTGCGGACATTCCTGGTCTCATAGAAGGTGCATCAGAGGGTATCGGCCTTGGTCATGAATTCTTGAAGCATGTTGAAAGAACAAAGGTTTTACTCCATGTGGTAGATGTTGCTTCGACTGAGGGTAGAGATCCTGTAGAAGACATACGCAAAATGCAATATGAATTAGAACAGTTTAATCCTGAATTGTTGAATAAACCACAGATTATTGCTGCCAACAAAATTGACGCCTTGTTTGAAAATGAAGCTCTTGATCGACTAAGAGAGACCTTTGAAAAAGAAGGCATAAAAGTATTCCCAATCTCTGCTGTAGCTAGAAAAGGATTAAATGAGCTTCTGTATCATCTTGATGGCATATTAAAAGCGATGCCACAGGAGCACTTAATATATGAACAGGAGTTCTTTATTAAGAATATCGAAGATCCCAAAGAACCTATCATAGTTTCAAAAGAAGCCGATGGTGTTTTTACAGTTGAAGGTAGTAGAGTAGAACGTATGCTTGGCTATACCAACCTTGAAGATGAAAAAGGATTTATTTTCTTTCAGAATTTTCTTGAAACAGAAGGCATTCTAAAAGAACTTGAATCTTTGGGTATAGATGAAGGGGACACTGTAAAAATCTATTATCTACAATTTGACTATTATAAATAAGGTTGAAGGAGAAATATATGAATTCTAAACAAAGAGCATATTTGAAAAAATTGGCGAACCCTTTAGAACCGATTTTTCAAGTTGGAAAAGGCGGTGCTTCTCCGGAACTAACAGAGGGCATAAATGAGGCTCTTGAAAAACGAGAGCTCATTAAAGTCAATGTATTAAAAAATTGTATTTATGAAGTGAAAGATATTGCCGAAATGATTGGTGAAAGAACCCATGCCCAAGTGGTTCAAGTCATAGGACGCAAGTTTGTACTTTATAGACCTTCTAAGGATGAGCCTAAAATAATTTTACCTAAATAAAAGCAAATAATTATGAAGGAGACTGTTATGAAAAACATTGCTATCATGGGTGGAACATTTAACCCCATACATATCGGTCATTTAATAGCAGCCCAATGTACGAACGATCATCATTTGTTTGAAGAGATATGGTTTATGCCTTCGGGTAATCCACCTCATAAAGAGGACGAGATTATTATTGATGTGGCCCATCGCATGGAAATGTGTCGTTTAGCGATTAAAAACAACCCTACTTTTCGAATCTCGGATTATGAGTTAAACAGAAATGGTAAGGTTTATTCTGTCGATACTTTTGCAATGCTTCAAAAAGAATTTCCCGAAAACAAGTATTGGTTAATTATAGGTACAGACTCACTTTTTAATCTTGAAAAATGGTATAATCATAAGAAGCTACTTAAAATCGGCGCTTTTGTTATTGTTCATCGTAGTGGCTATGATGAGGAAGAGTCATTGGAGCAACAAGCCCGACTTAGAGAATGTTACAACACCTCTTTTATGAATGTACACATGCCTCAAATAGAAGTGTCGAGCACATTAATTCGGAAACGTATCGCTGAGGGCAAGTCTATAAACCACTACGTACCTGACGCTGTCAGTGATTATATTAATAAGCATAAACTATACACCTAGGTGATAATCATGAAATCCATTGAAGATCTTATTACAGATCAAAAAATCACACGCAAACTTAAGAAAAAGCTTTCTCCTAAAAGGTATGAGCATACCCTTAATGTTACAAAAGTTGCTTATGAACTGGGAAGGTCGCATCATTATAGCCCCAATAAAGCCGCACTTGCAGGACTTCTACATGATTGTGCCAAGCACTATTCAAATAAAAAACTACTTGGTCTTTGTGAAAGATATCATATATCAAAAAGCAAGGCTGAAGAAGCCAATGGTGACTTGTTACATGCAAAGGTTGGTGCCTTTATTGCCAAAGAAAAATATCATATAGAAGATCCGGATATTTTTAATGCCATAACATACCATACAACAGGACGTCCTAGTATGAGCTTGCTTGAAAAAATTGTTTACATAAGTGACTATATTGAACCGGGACGAAAACATGGCGGTCGACTTGATTTGATTCGTAGAATTGCTTATCAGGACTTGGATCAAGCTATGCTCTATATTCTAGAAGACTCACTGGAGTATTTATACCACAAAAAGGTAACCATAGACCCATTAACAAAAGAAACTTATAACTATTATAAGAAATTAAGAAGGGAATAACTATGTCAATTATTAAAGAAATGGTAAAAATCGCATACGATGCATTAGATGACAAGCAAGGTGAAGATATTCGTATCATTGATATTTCAGGCATCAGTGTTATGGCAGATTATTTCATCATAGCGCATGGTAACAACCCCAATCATGTAAGAACCTTAATGGATTTTACTGAAGAGAAATTAAACAAAGCCGGTTTTGATACCAAAAATATTGAAGGTAATCATAATGGGAGTTGGGTACTTCTTGATTTTAAAGATATTATTGTCCATATTTTTGATAAAGAAAACCGTTCCTTCTATGATTTAGAACGTATTTGGGCGGATGGGAAGATAATTGAGGATGTAAAATCCTTTTAGTGAATTTCTTTCCTCATTCGGTTCCGCATTTAGAAAAATAATTTCTTTCCATAAAAATGGACTGCGTCAGATTTTCATTCTGAGGCAGTCTTGTTTTTTTGTATATTTTAGTTGAAGCAAAACCTAAATCAATTCTTTTTAGATGTATTGTCTAAACAAACTGATGACTTTACCTTCGATTACGATGGAATCATCGTAGACACGTATGGGTTCTAGTTGATCGTTTTCCGGTTGTAGACGAATGTGATCGCTTTCACGGTAATAGGTCTTGACGGTTACGGAATCTTCAAGTAGGGCAACGACGATGTCACCGTTTGTTGCTGTGGATTGTTTTTGTACGATAATTAAATCACCTTCAAATATGCCGACGTTGATCATGCTATCACCTTTAACACGAAGCATAAATAGCTCTTGATTGGGTGCATAATCAACCGGTAGGGGAAAGTATTCTTCAATATTTTCTACAGCTAGAAGAGGTTCTCCTGCAGCGACACGTCCTACTATGGGTACATTTAGTATTTCACGTCTTTGAACATTAAACTCATCATCCAGAATCTCAATAGCTCTTGGTTTAGTAGGATCTCTGCGAATGACGCCTTTTTTCTCTAAACGTTCCAAATGGCCATGTACCGTTGATGTGGATTTTAATCCAACAGCTTCACCGATTTCTCTGACAGAAGGCGGATAGCCTTTACTTAATATCTCTTGTTTTAAAAAATCTAAAATCAATTGTTGTTTTTCTCCTAAATCATTTGACACGAAGCTCACCCCATTCATATTTTTACCTTTTACAATCATATTAGAATGTATGTTCTAATGAAATAAGTATAGCATAGCTTTATAAAAACATCAAACGTTTGTTCGCTTTTTTCTTGAAAAGCATTGACACAGAACGCACGTTCGTATATAATTGAAATACAAACAAACGTTCGGGGAGTGATTAGATGAATTCGATAGCAAAATGTAGACAATACAGAAATTACCAGAATTATGAATTTGTAAAAACAATAGCCGGTATTATAATTGCAGCGGTATTACTCTTATACCTTGTTCAAGTAAGCTTTGAATCAAATAGCGTACAAGGTAGTATGTATGTTGAAGATAAAGCTTACATCGTCATCCAAATTGAAAAAGATGACAGTTTGTGGTCCATAGCAAGTACATACATGAATCGTGATTATTATGATCATGAATCGTATATTAAAGAAGTTATAAATATGAATCATTTGAAGGATACTACCATCCAAGCAGGGGAACAGATACTGATTCCCATCATAAAAAGTCAAGATTCGACAGTTACTTTAGTAGAGTAGACCATCTACAGTCTTTGGCTTGCCTTTCTCTTTTACAAAATTTTTTATTATAATTTACAGAAATATCTTGAGTGTGTTATACTTAATATATATTTCGCTATATGATTTTGGGGAAAGAGACCATCAATTGGCGCCGAAGAAGCAATACATTCCAAGTCCTAGAATGTAGAATCTTTCAGGCAAAAGGATCCCTAAAGGATAGCTCTCTGGAAAGACCTTAAGTGGTCACCGAAGGGGCAATACTCTCAGGTAAACATACAGAGTTTTAAAGGTGCTTATTTACTGTGCTTTTAGGACTCTGTTTTTTAGTTCTTGAGAAAATTATGTAAGGAGGGACTTATGGGTAAGAGAACATGTTTATATGATATGCATATTCAGTATAATGCTAAGATAGTGGATTTTGCCGGCTTCGATATGCCTATCCAGTATGAAGGCATTATGGATGAACATGCAGCGACGAGAAATGCAATTGGCTTATTTGATGTAAGTCATATGGGTAAGTTTGAGCTTAAAGGAGAAGAGGCAAAAAGCTGCATTAATTACTTGGTTACTAATGATTTGACAGCTTTAGTAGATGGTCAAGCTATGTATGCACCAATGTGTTATGAAGATGGTGGGACTGTTGATGATATCCTTGTGTATCAACATGCACCTAATAATCTACTTTTGGTTGTCAATGCCGGCAATAAGGATAAGGATTATAAATGGATTGAAAGCCATCTATTGCCGGGGGTTGATCTAAAGGATATCACAAATGAATTGTGCCAATTAGCGGTTCAAGGACCGAAGTCAGTAGCGTTAATCCTATCACTAACCAATATTTCTTTAGGTACTTTGAAATATTATCACTTCCTAGATCAAGTCGTACTTGCTGATGTACCCATGTTAATCTCCAGAACCGGTTACACCGGTGAAGATGGTTTTGAATTGTATTTTGATAAGAAGGATGCGCAAAAAATCTGGACTCTTTTATTAGAAGAAGGCTCGTCTTATGGCATTAAACCATGTGGTTTAGGTGCTAGAGATACTTTAAGGTTTGAAGCTGGTATGCCATTGTATGGAAATGAGTTATCAGAAACCATAAACCCACTAGAAGCCGGCTTAGGCTATTTTGTCAAATTGGATGGCGAAGACTTCATTGGTAAATCAAGTTTACTAGAGTATAAGGTTCAACCAAAACGAAAATTAGTTGGTTTTGAATTAATGGATAAAGGTATTGCCAGACATGGAGCCCAGGTCTTAAACCCAGATGAAGAACGAATAGGTGCTGTCACGACCGGTTATATCTCACCAACACTTGGTAAGTCCATTGGTCTGGCATTGATCCCTTATGCCTATGACAAAGACAATATCCTTGTGCAAGTAAGAAAGAACCGTCTAGAAGCTAAAATTATAAATAAAAAATTTTTAAAACAGTAAGGAAGTAACTTATTAAGGTTCAAATAATCATAACAAATTTGAGGAGGTTTTTTATGAAAATTGTAAAAGGTTTATATTATTCGAAGGACCATGAATGGATTAAGATTGAAGGGAATCGTGGTTACATTGGCATCACGGATTACGCTCAAGAAGCAATGGGGGACATTGTCTTCGTTGAGTTACCGGATGTAGATGAAAGCTTTGCGGCAGAAGATAACTTTGCAGTTGTTGAATCCGTTAAAGCAGCAGCCGACATCTACCTGCCTATTGGTGCAACCATTGTTGAGGTCAATAACAAATTGGAAGATGAACCGGAACTATTAAATAAGGCTCCCTTTGATGCCTATATTGCCATTATCGAAGATTTTGAAACGGATGAATTAGAAACACTGATGGATGCTGATGCATATGAAGCTTATTGCAACAGCTTAGAATAGGAGGACTTATGCATCCTTATTTGCCACATACCCAAGCGGATATTGACCATATGCTCCAGAAAATTGGCGTAAATTCCATAGAAGACCTTTTTACGGATATTGATGCTAAGGCTTTGCTTAAATCACCGATGCAATTACCTAAGGCGGAAAGTGAAGGGCGGGTCATTAAAAAGCTTACAAAATTGGGTGAACGTAATATAGATACCGCCAATTGGTTAAGTTTTGTCGGTGGTGGCATCTATGAACACTCGATTCCGACCATTGTACCCCATTTAATATCTAGATCGGAGTTCTATACCGCTTATACACCTTATCAGCCCGAAATATCACAAGGCACTTTGCAAGCCATTTTTGAATATCAGACCATGATTTGTGAACTTACAGGGCTTAAAGTCGCCAACGCCTCCCATTATGATGGTTCAACCGCTCTTGCAGAAGCTGCTTTTATGGCATGTGGGGCAACAAGACGTAACACCATACTCATTCCGGATACCCTACCGCCGGAATCAAAAAATGTGCTAAGAACGTATTTGAAGTATAAGGATTTAGAGTTAATGGAAGTGCCCTCTAAAGATGGTCTTGTAAGTAGTCATACACTAAATGATTATATCAACGAAGATATAGCGGCTTATATTGTCGCTACACCTAACTTTTACGGTAACTTAGAAGATCTGACCGGTGTGTCAGACAGTCTACATGCTAATAAGAGTCTATTGATTATTATGTCCAATCCTATGTCGCTAAGTCTATTCAAATCACCCGGTGAATGGGGTGCTGATATCGCCGTCGGTGACGGTCAAGTGTTTGGTAATCCTATGAATTTTGGAGGACCCACACTAGGCTATATGGCTTGTACAGAAAAACTAATGCGTAAGATGCCGGGACGTATTGTTGGTCAAACCCTTGATTTAGATGGGAAAAGAGGGTATGTACTAACTTTGCAAGCAAGAGAACAACACATACGTAGAGAAAAGGCCACAAGCAACATCACATCTAATGAAGCCTTAAATGTGCTTGCAGCCACCATTTATTTAAGTGCCATGGGACTTGCCGGTATTAAAGAAGTTGCAAGACGGTCCCACATTAACGCTTGCTATCTTAGAGATCACCTAAAGGGCATTAAAGGTATTAAAATCATGCATAATCAACACATTTTTAATGAATTTGTCATTCAAATACGTGACGGTGTGGATGTTATGAAGTCTCTTGAATTGTTTCAGATTATACCGGGTATTCTTATTGATCAAGAAAAAAATCTTCTCTTAATAACGACCACAGAAGTGCATGAAAAAGATGATTTAGATACTTTGGTGGTGGCGATGAAGGAGGTGCTTGCGTGATGCAAAAAAATATATATGAGATCAGCAAAGAAGGACGACGGGGGTATTATTTTGATACCTATGACCTTGAAGATTACAGCAAAAGCTTTGAGATTCCAAAAAAGTATAAGCGTGAACAAGCACCAAGGTTGCCTGAGCTTAGTGAAAACTATGTGGTCAGGCATTTTACCAATCTCTCCAATAGGAACTATGGTGTGGATACAGGTATGTACCCCCTAGGATCTTGTACTATGAAATACAACCCCAAAATCAATGAAGTGGTCGCTGCCATGCCGAATTTTTCCCATACTCATCCGAGTTGGCGTGAAAAACATGTTCAAGGGAATATGAGAATCATCTATGAACTCCAAGGTATGTTAAGTGAACTCACCGGTATGCCTGGTGTTTCCTTACAACCGGCTGCGGGATCACATGGTGAACTGACCGGACTTATGATTATGAAACAGTATCTTATTGACCAAGGAGATGTTCATAAGAAGAACATCATTATTCCGGACTCTGCCCACGGGACCAATCCGGCCAGTGTGACCATGGCGGGCTTTGTTGCTTTGGAAGTGAAGTCCAATGCTGAAGGTACCATCGACATGGATGCCCTTGAGCAGCTTATTGATGAAAATACTGCCGGACTCATGTTAACCAACCCAAATACATTAGGACTTTTTGAAAAAGACATTCTGGAAATAACGAAGCGTATTCATGATGTAGGAGGGCTTGTCTACTGTGACGGCGCGAATATGAACGCCAATATGGGCATCACGAGACCCCTTGAAATGGGCTTTGATATTGTGCATTTGAATCTACATAAAACATTATCAACACCTCATGGTGGTGGTGGCCCAGGTTCAGGCCCAGTTGGCGTGGTATCCAGCTTACAAGAGTATCTGCCCGGTCCGATTGTTATAGCATCTGATGAGGACTTCTATAGCTTTAAGATGCCAACTAAGAGTATTGGTCATGTTAAGAACTACTTTGGTAATTTTGGCGTCTACTTAAGAGCCTATGTGTATTTCCTTACTATGGGCGGAGAAGGTCTGAAGCTTGCCAGTCAGTTGGCGGTACTTAATGCCAATTACATGAAAGCATGTTTAAAAGATGCTTATAAGGTCCCTTATAAGTCTATATGCAAGCATGAATTTGTATTAGCCGGACTAAAAGAGCCAGGGGATGTATCCACATTAGATGTTGCAAAACGCTTGATTGATTATAAGGTGCATCCACCAACCATTTATTTTCCTTTGATTGTTGAACAATGCCTTATGATTGAACCTACTGAATCCGAAAGTCTAGAAACCTTAGATGACTATATAAATATTCTACTTAAGATTGCAAAAGAAGCGAAAGAGCAACCGGAATTGTTACATAATGCACCAACAACTGCATCTGTCAGACGACTAGACGAGGTCAGTGTTGCTAGAAATCCGGTACTCAGCTATCGTTTCAATGGAGAAGAACAATGATAAAAGACATAATCATTATAGGTGGTGGGCCGGCTGGCTATGAAGCTGCACTCTATGGTGCGCGTTATGGCGGTAACATGACCTTGATTGAAGATCACAAAATTGGTGGTACCTGTCTTAACTATGGCTGTATACCCACCAAAACTTTAATTGAACGTGGTGCCTTATACAACAAAATGATCCATGCCAGTGACATGGGCATTCTTCATGACCATGTAGAAGTGGATTATGAAAGTATGCAAAAGCAAAAAACAAAAATCATAAGCGATTTGGCAAAGGGCATCATGGGTCAGTTAAAGAAAGAAAAAGTAAACTATATTGAAGGCTTTGCCACAATAGAAAATAGAAAGACGGTATCGGTCACCTTAAGTGATGGTTCTATCCGTCGGTTTGTTGGAGATGCCATTGTCCTTGCAACCGGTTCAAAATCTGTAATACCGAATATTAAAGGTATAGAAAATGAACGTATACTTACATCAAAGGATATTCTGGAGATGAAACGTTTGCCGGCATCTATCACCATAGTTGGTGGTGGGGTGATAGGTATGGAATTTGCATCCATGCTAAGTCATATGGGTGTAAAAGTCAGTGTAATTGAATATGAGAAAAATATACTACCAACAATAGACAGTTCAATATCTAAGCGCTTAAAAAGTCTATGTCAACAAGCCGGTATAGATATACATACCGGTTCAAAGGTGATCGGCTTTGAATCTCTTCCTAGTGATATGGATGACACTGAGGTTAATAAGGCCATCCGGACCATCTTTCTAGAGAAAGAAAAAGAGGTTCATATTGATTCAGAGTATGTGCTCTTATCGGTAGGCCGTATGGGTGTTTGGGACCAGGAAACCATTGAAGAACTGGGTATAACACATAATAATAGATTCATACAAGTGGACGCCAACTATGAAACCAGTGTAGAAGGCATTTATGCAATTGGTGATGTTAACGGACTTTCTTTACTGGCACATGCGGCATACAACCAAGGACGGCAATTAATGGGCTATCTTCTTAAAAATCAAAATATTCATAGCCCAAGCATTCCCGGCTGTATTTTTACAGATCCTGAGATTGGCAGTATTGGACTTAGTGAAGAAGAAGCAAAGGAAAAAGGTGTGAAATACAAAAGTCAAAAAACCTTATATGGTGCATCCGGTAAAGCCATGGCCATGAACGCTACAACAGGCTTTATCAAATCCCTTATAAGTGAAGATGGAAAAATAATGGGATTGCATATACTTGGTGCCCACAGTACAGATTTGATTCATTATGGCATCATTGCTATGGAAGGCGGTCTTACTATCCATCAACTACAAGACATGGTATTTGCCCATCCTACATTAGGCGAACTCTTTAGTGATCATGTTCATAGTTACTATACTTTTTAGATGCCTTGTTTTATAATGTATTTAGGTTAAAGTGTTAAAATAAAAAAAACGACAACGACGACAAGTAGTTAACATAATATTGTTATGTAAAGTAGGTGGTCTTATGAGCAAGTTAAAGCATTTTTATTACGATTCTTTTATGCTGCCTTTGGAAAAATTAAGGCTTCATGATAAGAGAAAACAATTACTCAAAGATGTATCTGGTGATGTCTTAGAAGTTGGGTATGGTACAGGCGTCAATCTGGCTTATTATCCGTACGAGCAGATGGACAGTTTGACGATGGTTGATCAAAAGATTCCGGATCATTTTTCAACCAAAAAAATACCCAAAAATATAATATTAAGTATCATGAAGGGAGATGTAACCCGTTTACCTTTTGAGGATGCATCTTTTGATAGCATTGTTGTGACCTTTATGTTCTGTTCAGTTCTCCAGCCTGAAAAAGGGGTCAGTGAGCTCTACCGGGTACTACGTCCGGAGGGTAGACTCTACTTTATGGAACATGTATTGCCCAGTGCCAGACCTTATAATCAACTTTTTCATAAGTTGACACCAGTATGGAAGAGGGTAGCCAGTAATTGCCACCTAAATAGAGAAACGGTTATGACCATACAACACGGCGGTTTTAGATTAGTGGAGTATCATCGCTTCTTTAAAACAAGTTTTGCTTTTGGAATCGCTAAGAAAGGCGAGTTTTACAATATTCAGTAAGACTTCTTAATAGAGTACCCCTATGAAAATAAGGGCTATGTTGACATAATAATGTTATGTTAATATAGCCCTTGTTTATTACTTTGAGAGGTCTTACTTTTCTTGGCATGGACATAATTAAGCATATTCATTTAAGTACAACAAGGATGTGTCTTGACATATAAAATTCTATAGGCCTATTGAATCAAAAAATTAGGTAAAACTTGACAAAAATATCAAAGTAATATATAAATAGTCATATGCAGATTCATGTATGAAATCATAAGAAATAGTTGCGTTTCTAATAAACATCTCTTCACCAACTATTTTAAAATGGATTTTGCGTGAATTATAGATATAATAAACGACTGAGGATGGGGAAATAGAATAATGCGGGGAAATGTATAGGTAATCATGACATTTCGCAATTTATTTCCAGGACAAAAACTGAATATATTACAGATATTTATTAAAGCTTTTTTTGCTATGCTTATATATAGCGAAAGATAGGTTTACTAAGTGTGATTTAACGGTATATCACATAAATTGTAATAAAAATTAAATT
>NZ_JARGDP010000047.1 GCF_029210395.1 Petrocella sp. FN5
AGCAATCTTACTTCTGATTACGAAAACTTCAGGGATTTTTTCGAGAGCCTCCATACCTATATTGAACATTTTATCATTTTCACCGGAATCTAATTTCATACAAAGCCGGGTGCTGGTTTACAAATTTTCTAGCATTTTCGATAAGACAACGTCATCCTCTACCATAGACTGTGCATCTATCAAAAACTTCTCCACACGGTTACCTTTTTGAAGTAAGCCCATCTACTTCTTTTAAAAATGTTGGTAAATTCACTTTTTCTATCCTCCAATCTGTTTATTTTTCCTCATTTCATCTTATAATACAAAATCAACTTAATCTTTCAATATTTATTCAACGCATCGATATACTTTTTAAAGGTATCATTTTATAAAAATGAACACCTTTTTATTCACAACAGATTCCTATTTCTTTAGACCAATAAAAAACAGGCAAAAGAAACCTTCTCTCTTTTGCCTGTTCAAATCTTTCAATTTTCACTTTATTTAATTCAATCCATGATCCTTTAAAAACAACTTAATATTATCAAGTACCTTTTCACTCAAACGATCAAAGGCTTGCTTTGTTCTTCCCGAGGACACGCCCATGCAATTGACATGAGCATGAGAAAGCAACTTGCCAGTATTGTCTCCTAGTGCGCCTAATGTATCACAGAAAAATTCATTACCACCCTTTTCAAGCCATTTTTCAAGAGCAGGAAGGTCATGGGATGGACCTATAGATGTATTGAACATTATTTTGTTATTTCCAAGTGATTCAAATTGTTCTTCATGAAATAAAATAACGTTCTTATTCAAACAGGAACAAACAACATCAACCGTGCTTAATAGTTCTTTCAATGGAAGATATTTAATATTTCTTGCTTCTTCTTCCGGTTTACGGGTACGGCTATAATAATATAAATCTGCGCCCAGTGCCTGTAGTGCCACAGCCGTCATCTGTCCAGAAGTACCAAGGCCAACTATACCAACTTTTAAATCCGTAATCTCCATAGGAAGCGCTTTCCATTGCTTGTCACCAAAACCATGTAGGTATCTAACAAGTTCGCTAATTACATATTCAACAACGCCCTGATCGCCATAATCCCTTATGCCATATACCGTAATATTTTTAGCATTGGCTGTAGGAATGTCCACATTGGCACTTTGGGCGGAATATAAACTACAACACATGCCAATATATCGGATATTAGGACAAGCATCCAACACTTCCTTATCCATATAAGTCGTATAACTAAGAAGTACGGCATCTGCATCGCCAATTCGTTGAATGATTTCTAGGTTGTTCTTAGGTATATTATCAAATAGGATGACTTCTTTGGCATAATCATGTAGTTTTTGCTGTGCTGATGGAATCAAACTAATGGGTTCAATTGCAACTAATTTTTTGAACATATTGATTTACCTCCTAAAAAACAATTGGTGATACGGCATTTTGCAGAACAGCTACCACACTCCAAGCGGCTACTTTGCTCGTTTTCGAATATATATTCAGTTCAGTTCTTATCTCTTCACCTTGAATCTCGATTTTGTATTCATCACCTTCAAAGCCTGGTACTGCATCAATATTCATCATTGTATTTTCAGGACCTGCGCTAGCTAGAGCCGTGGCCACTGCTACATTAACCTTGGTTGGAAGGATAGCAATAGCTTCTTTGGTTGTGCCTGTAAATACCTGCTCACGTTTTGTGATCTCTAATAATCCATCTTTATATAGTGGTGAATGATGCAAGGATCCTGGTGCTTTCTGTGCGCTAATGGACGCTGTTATAGGGCTCATAAGTGCAGCCGTTCGTAGAATATCAAACCCACCTACAGCACCGCTTGCAATATATACACGACGGTTGTTACGTGCCGCTGTATTTTTAACGCGTTCATAGAATTCTTGATCTGCGAATGCGCCAATTGAAAGCACAACAAGATTGGAACTACCATTTAATACGGTTTCACTAAAATCTTGTATTGATTTTACAGATGCAGCTTCTGCTACAAAATCCGGTTTAGACGCCATGAGTTCGTTAATGTCCGCACAAGGCATACAGCCATGATGTTCTGCAAATGCTTTGGTACGATCATAATCTTTTCCCATTACAGCAACGAGTTCATATTCTGGCAAGTAGCCATCTTTCAATGCCTTGGCTACGATTTCATTGAGCTTTCCGCAACCAATTAGCGCTAATTTCAGTTTATCCATTGTATTCTCTCCTAAGGTTTATTTTTAACTACATCTTAACATATAAGTTGCTATGTGCAAATCGACTTTAAGTATACTTAAGTGGGACAACTTTATATGAAAATAAAAATAATCCGCCTTTTAAAATTAAATTTTCTTTAAATTCAGATACAGATAATCGTCTCAGAAATTCTTCTTGGCAAAACAACTGGAGAACCAACTGATAAGGTAATCTTTTTACTCTCGCTCTGTTTTTAAGTTTTTGTAATATTGACTTTTCATTCTTCACTACATCCACATCCCCATTATCCTACTTACTTTTTTCTTTATATTCATCACTTCTGCATAGTCCATAAGATTTGTAATATTTCTCTTTGAGTCATTAACATAAGATTTAATCGCTTTATTAAATACTTCTTTGTCCATTTTTCTTTCAAATCTCATGATATCACAAATTGTTCTTTCTCTATCAAATACCGGCAATGGTTGATTCTCAAACAGTACTTCTGACTTCCCTATTTTCATGAATTCTTCCTTAATAAAATAAAATTTCATCGGTAAATAGTCTATTTTGTATTTGCTCTTCGATTTATTCCTACTAACTGCAATATGCCATGTTAACGGTGTCTTATCTGTATAGTCGTAAATGAAAAACGCCGAATCCATACACACAATACCTTCTGGAAATAATTTTGTTATGATTACGCCCTCCGATACAGGCTCTTGGTAAAGTCATTCATAATAACCTGTCTTCAACTTATTTACATAACCATCCTTGATTAGTCTATCCAAAACTGTATTATGGTATCCTTCAGCTGTGAAATCAGCTAGTTTTATCACACCTTGTTGGGCATCAAATATTCTTTTATATTTTTCAATCTCCATACGTAAAATCACCCTCTTTAGTTTTTGAAATTGGTCTTTTTTTACATCTTAACATAACAAAAGTGTCAAATCTATATAATTGAGCTTTTATATACAATATATAGTTATGAGTGTATCAACGTAATCTATATGTTGTATGTATTTTAGAGAAACTTAGTTTTTGACACTTTAACCATAAACTCATATTTTATATATCTGAATTAAAGAGACGCAAATAAAAAGCAGACAATCGAATACGGTCGAATGTATGCTTTTTATGATTATTACGTATTCAATATGTTAGGCAGTAATCACCTCAGTTTTACCACCTTCAACAACAACAGCCTGGTTATTGCTAATGGGATACAAGGTTAAGCAGTTCGTATATTCTTTGATAATCCTATCAGCTGCTTTTTTAAAAGGTGGATTTGAATAATGAGGCACAATGCAGAAATCAACAGCACCTAACGACGAGTATTCTCCCTTCAACTCTAGCGCACATGTAGGATCATCCATGTGCTTTACATATTCAATGCTTTTTGAAATAACCATTGAACCTGCAGATACACCAATATACATTTTATTGTTTTGTATATGTTCTAAAATCACTTTATCTGCACCTGAACGTTTTAATTCTTGAAGAAGATAAAATGTGTTACCCCCTTCAACAAATACACAATCACATGCTTTTATCTTCTCTTGAACTTCTACTGCTTCTTCAATTGACACATCTAACTCCTCCACAACAAATCCGAGTTTTAAAAGTGCGTCTTTATCTGCTTTGACGTAGAAATTAACTTTTTCATGCTTGCTTGCAGTGGTGATAAATACAACTTTTTTTCCTTCACATTGAATATAATTTGTAAGCAAGGGTGCTACACATTTGAAATACGATGTTAAAAATAGTTTCATCTTATCTTTCCCCCTAAAATTTTATAAAGGACTATAATTCGCCAGCTTGATCTATAGTGTTGCTATAATTCTATAGAATTCTTCTCTTGCCTTCATAGATAGTCTCCTTTATTTTTATAGCCTAATTATACTATTTAATGGTATCATATTATGACACCATTAAATAAAGGGAGTAATGTTATATGAATAAATCAGAAAGACTAAATGATATGATGATATATCTAAATGGTAAAAACGCTTTTAATCTAAAAGATATTATCAATAAGTACCACGTTTCAAAAAGCACCGCTCTGCGAGATATAAAATCTCTTGAAGAAATCGGAATGCCAATCTATTCTCAGTTAGGTAGAAATGGGTTTTATAGTATCCTTCCTAATCGATTGCTGTCACCTATTGTTTTCACTGTTGATGAAATGTATGCACTCTACTTTGCTATGCTAACCCTGAGCGATTATCAAACAACTCCCTTTCATTTATCTACAGTTACACTTAAAAACAAGTTTGAAATGTGCTTGTCTGATGAAAAAAAATGTCAGCTTCGAAAAATGGAGAGCATACTAAGAATGGGTGGCATTAAGCATTATAATGAAAGTAAATTTTTAAAAGAAATATTAACATCTTCAATTGATAATAAGGTGTGTGAGGTTGAATACGAGAAGGATTTAATTACACAATCCTATTTTGTGCAGTTTTTTAATATTTCTTCTACGTTTGGCCAATGGTACTCAACTGCCTACGATTTTCAATTAAAGAAGCCTATTGTCTTTCGCTGTGATAGAATACTGAACTTAAAGGAATCCAAACAATATGCTTCCAAAAATTTATTCGAACTTGAAAAGTCAGGTTATGAGATTTTCAAAACTACTGATGCAATTGATTTCAAGGTGGAAATCACACAAAAAGGTGTCGATATGTTTCACAAAGAAAACTATCCGTCAATGAAACTAGAAAAAATTGAGGGTCGATTTTATATTAGCGGATATTACAATCAAGGAGAAGAACGTTTCATTACAAGTTATTTTATCTCATATGGAAAACAGATCCTTTCAATATATCCAGATGCATTAAAAAATAGCATCATAAAGAACTTGAAGGAACTTAATTCTTATTATCGAAAAATGAATCAAGCTTCTTTGTAGTTAGAATTTATAAACCCATATCACTTTTTGATTTTTTTTCATCAATTCTAGCGCAAATATTGTGATTAAACACTCAACCTGCCATTAATCTGATCAATAGCACTTATAATACGCTTGGCTACAGTAAGCTTGCCGTCAAATAGATGCATCACATTACCACGCTTGTTAAAGGGATGTTCATTGAGAACCCGTTTGTCCAAGCTGCCATTTTTAATCATATAATTGACCACCAACTTCACAAATTCCATTTGATTGATATTAAGGCTTCCATCCGATAAGAACTCAGAAAACACTTTGTTGGCTGCTTGTGGGTCTAAGCCTACAATTTTACTCACCAGTTTGAGTAGTGGTTCATCACCAAACTCTTTGACATAATCATCTTTTGTTCCTAAGTCTTGCCATAATACTTTTTCTAAGTATTTAATATCTTCTTCCATCAAAGGATTATTATTGCGTAGCTTATAGATGACCAGATCATTTTGATGCTCCATCAAATACTTATCCACCTTTTTACGGTAACTTTGCATATCATTCACAGAGTATTCGCCTGTGCTTTCTTTCTGCTCCATAATTTCATCGGTAAAATTGGTATAATAGATTTCACCGGACTTGCTGTCTAAGAATTTAATCAATTCTCTAAAGGCTTCACGCACTTCTTCATGATCAAAGATATCCGCTTCTTCCCAGTATTCATTGGTCTGAACTCTATTAATTAAAGCTTCCTGTACTTTAACCTTATCAATACTACCTTTATAGGTTAGCTTCTCTGCTGTTGTTACCACTCGGTGCTTGGGTTTGGATGCAGGTACCTTTTTTAAATCTGCATATTCAAAGGTGTACATCAAATAATCAAACCGCTTAGCCAACTCATCGTCATCTATACTTGGTACAAGTGGGGCAACCTGCTCTTCTAATGCTCTAACATCCGCATCTGTCAGACTTATAAAAGCATTCTCCTGGTTGAATTTATGCAAGTACTGTAGCTTTAGCCTAGCATTGAATTTACTTTCATCAACAGCCTTGACTTCTTTTAATATCCCTTCAATCAATGCCTTTCTGTGATTTATACAATCATCTCTTTGATAATCTAAGTTTTGAAGCTCTTTGATAATGCCTATACGGATATTAAAAAGGTTCTCTGTTAGTGACTTCATCATCTTGGCTTCTTTACCGTTTTTATTGATTCTAAAGAATTCAAAGTTACCACAGTAATCAAAGATTCTAAAGCTTTCTTTATCCATGCCAACACCGAACAAATCTTCACACAGTCTGGTGCCACGACCGATCATCTGCCAAAACTTTGTTTTAGAACGAATTTTTTTGAAGAAAACAAGGTTAAGAATCTCTGGAATATCAATCCCAGTGTCCAGCATATCCACAGACACAGCAATCTGAGGGAGTTTGTTTTTCACTTCAAAATCATCCATGGTGCTTTCCACATAATTAATACCTGTATAAACAGGTTTTGCAAAATCACCTTTGTAATTTGGATAAAGTGCATTAAAGCGCTTTACAATAAAATCTGCATGTTTCTTATTTTTAGCAAAGATAATGGTCTTCCCTAATTTGTCGCCACCTTCTACTTTAAGGCCTTTTTCCATCAACTCTTGGATAACCGTGTCGATGGTATTGTCATTAAATAAGAATGAGTTTAAGGCTTCACCACTGATGTCTTTAACATCATCATCAAAGGTTTCTTCAAACATTTCTTTTTCTTCTTCAGTAAGGTCATCATAATGAATACCTTGTTCTAAGAATTTCATCTTCGTTTCAAGGGTATGATAAGGCACCAAAAAACCATCTTCTATGGCTTCACCTAACTCATAAGCATACGTTGGCACATTGTTTTCAAGTTCAAAAATAGTATAAGTGTTCTTATCAAGATCACTTTTAGGCGTTGCTGTTAAGCCTAATAAAATAGCATCAAAGTAATTAAAAATATCCTGATACTTCTTATAAATGCTTCGGTGACTTTCATCGATGATAATGAGGTCAAAATGCCCACTGGTAAAGAGCTTTTGGTCTCGTTTATTCTTCACATCGTCAATAGCGTTCATCATGGTTGGGTAGGTTGAAAAAATCATTCTGCTCTCCGGATTGTCTTTACTATCAAGCAAGTTACAAAGAGAAAGCTCAGGTAATAATGCCTTAAAGTTCTTCTTCGCTTGCTTCACTAAAGCCGTACGATCTGCAAGGAAAAGAATATTTTTAACCCAGCCTTTTTTAATCAAGACATCCACAATGGATATCGATACCCTTGTCTTACCAGAACCTGTTGCCATGACAAGAAGTGCCTTACGATTGCCTTTATCCAAAGTATCACAAACCGCTGTAATGGACATCTTTTGATAGTGACGGTTGGTAATGGCATCATTAATCACAGGATCTTTTAAGGTTGCTTTATTTTTTCTCTTGAAATGTAGCCACTCAAGTTCTTCCTTGGTGTATATGCCTGATACCAAGCGTTCCGGATAGCTGCGGTCATCCCATAAATAATACTCAAAGCCATTGGTATAGAATATCATGGGTCTGAATTTGTGTTCTTTTTCTAAGCAATCTGCATAACGCTGGGCTTGAATCTGACCCATTCTAGGATTCACACTGGTTTTCTTAGCTTCTATCACCGCCAGTGGCTTACCATTGTCTGCATATAATACATAATCTACAAAACCAATACCTGCTTGATTGGGCATACCCTCTACTTCAACTTCTTCAAGGCAGTCTTTGCCAATGGTCCATCCACATAATTCAATCTCAAGATCAATGTACATTTTTCTGGTCTTGAACTCAGAAATCTCATCAACCTTAAAATCACGGTTTTTCTTATTATTCACCCGTTTCGCCGCATTTTCACGTCTTAGAGTTTCATTTTCTTTGATGATTTCTTCAAGCTTACGGTCTTTTGAGCCAAGACGCTCATAGAGGTCTTGCAGTTCATCTTTGGTTTTTCTTTCTTTTTCATTGTCTCCAAGTAGGCTTTCATCAAAAGCAACCTCTTCGTATTCATCGGAATAACAATAATCGATCCAAGAAATAAACTCAAACAGATTACGAAGGGTTAATACCGCTTGGTCTCTTGAGATTGGCGTTGCTGAATGGACCGTTTTGTTACCCAGCTTTTGAATGTAGGTAATCATGGGAAAAAGTTTGGTATCAATGATGCCTTTAAAACGGTAATCGTGAATTAAAGAAGCAAGGTTATCCTGATAAGGCGCTTCCAGTTCATGGTCATAAGAAAAGACCCATTTGACTGCCAGCTCTAAGGCTCTACGTGCAAGAATCGCTGTACTGGCATAAGATACCACCATGCTCTTCTCCGCTTCTATACAGGCATGGGCAAAGTCCTTATATTTTTCTTCTTTTTTTAGAAAATCAAAGTTATAACACATGATAGTCTCCCCTCTATCCTTAGGTATTATCCTATATATTTTTTATGCGAATTCTTAACATTGTTCTGATTAACCATCGCATACCGCATTGTTGTATCTATTTGTTGATGACCTAGCAAGTGTTGAACTTGCTCAACCCCCAATTTCTTACCTATTAAAATTATCAATGGTAACTTTACCTATAAATCAGAATATATTTGCGATTTACTGCTAGAATAAGAACTTATCTGTATCTTTTTAAGCTATCTTTATCAAACTTCCATTCAGGCGTTAAATATATATCTCTGTCATCTAGTATATACCAAGGCCCTAAATCATCATCATTTGGATTGATGAGTACATGAATATCCTGAGCGGGCATATAACTTTGTGCAAGTAAAAATATTTTTTGATCCGTTTCTATGTTAATTGCCATATCCACTACAATTACTGCATGGCCTGGGCTTCCACCTTGGACAAACACATCTCCTATTTGCAAATCCGTTAACGCTACTGATTCCAACTCCTCACTGAGTGATAAAGTACCTGCATAGATAAAGATGATTTTCAAACAGTCCATAAACGTTTCATAAGTGTTTGATGGCTCCTTGCTTTTTATCCATGATACATCATTGCCATCCACCTTAACCCTGTATCCTTCCATCCATTTACTGTAGTCAACCCGAAAACCATTGGTAAAGTTAAAATGAATTTCCTCATCACGCCCTTCACTTCTTAGGTATTCTGCCCACAAGCGCATTGTCGCATCCGCACATTGCTGCAGGTCTCTATCACCTACTTCTACAGTAAGTACCGCTACATGAACATTTTGATTGGCTTTTTTACTTCCGTCATACAGCATTACATCCGAACCATCTGGCTTCAGTTCAAGATTTCTAAGGTAGTATCCAAATGAATCTCTACTGACATCAATCCTTACAAATCCCTCCGGACAATTAATCCGGTCTGCAATATTTGTGCCCTCAGTGTTTATGTATAGGAAGTCTTCACTAGGTGTCTGGACATTAACAAGTGTATCCTCATCATCTTCTCGAAATGTAAACTCACTCTCAGAAGATTCTTGTAGGTTGTTTAGACTATCTTTTTCAACTCTTAGTTCATTTATACTGCCATCGTCTGTTCTACAACTGGTGAATAATACTACTATCATCAATAGGACAATGTTTATAACATGCTTTTTCATTGTACTCTCCTTGAAATCTATACTTAACTTTGATTTTCTTATTATATCAAATAAAAGCATCTCTTAGAATTACAGGCCTAAAACCATTGACCCCGTCCGCTAGTCATAAACGGTATCAACTTCATACTGAAGTATATTTTTCCCTGATTCTTCATCAAAAATACTTTTCTTATACTTACTCTTACATTTTTCAATCATTCGTTTTGAGGCAACATTATCTTCATCACATGTTATCAGTACTTTCTGCAATCCGATCTTTCTTGCCTCCATCAACCCTAATTCAAGCAGCCTTTGGCCATAGCCTTTTTTTCTTTTGGAGCTTTTTATTTCATATCCAATGTGACCTGCCATCTCTAAAGAATCATTATCTACTCTGTGTCTTATTCTAATTACTCCAATTACTTCTTCATTATTATCTATTAGCCAATAACTACTACAAGGTGCCCACCCTTTTTTAATATTAACGCCTTCACTCATATCAATAAGCTCATTCATAAATTCAGAAAAATTCTTTTCAGCTTTGACGTAGTGCGTATATGATTCATAGCCACTTTCCTTCACATCTTTAACAAAATCAAGAAAAGTCGATTGATATAGTAGACTTGGCTTAGTCAGTTTTATGTCCTTCATGTCTAACCTCCAAAACAATGTAATGATTCTGTAAAATAGGAATCACTACCGAATGAATAATGTCTAATGCTTAGCAATGCGTCAGTATTTCCTTTAGCTTTGATAACTTTCAATTTGTATGGATGATTCGATTAATTAAAATTTATCGAACTTCTTTATGTTCCCTACTAAATAGAATCAAAAAGATACACCATCAATTCATATATACCTTATTAATAACGGCTCTCCCTAAGAAAACAAACTTATCATCTTCATTTTTATGATTTATTGCGACCAAATGTAACTGTCTAGTCTTCACGTCGAACCATTCTGGTACATAAAATCTTATGTGAGGGTTTGCTGATCTATACCATTCGATTTGCTTTTTCGTAAAAGCCAAAAAATCAGAATCCGTATGCAATTTACTAAGTTCTTTCTTTTTTAATTTTCCTATAGTTTTTTCTCGTTCGCTTCCTGCTGGATATATATCTCCAGTCCATGCATTCAGCCTATATCCGATCTCTCTTGCGTGAGCATGTGGAACAGATGGCTTATCATCTGGATCTCCAATAGTGACTATCCAGATACAATCTTGTAATTTTTCACGTGGAGTATATCGCTTAGGACCATGTATATAGATAATTTCACTTCTATCTCTTAAAGATACTCTTTTAACTAATCTACCTTTTATAACCATAGCACCCCTCCCGATTCGACCATGTTAATTAATTTTTCGTATTAGAACCAAAAAATCATTGAAAGTATTGCTGCATCAATGAATCAAAAAGTAGCTGTATTTCTTCTAATGATTTCTGCACTTCAAGTTTCAATTTGTAGGGCTTTATACAATTGACCATTACCCAACATATATTCATAATATCTACATTCCAAGCCACCCTTGAACATAAGCAGTTATTAATCCTCCGATTACAGTAACAATAATAGGTATTATGATGTAATCCCAGATATTATGTGAATCATCTGATTTTTCAGATTTATTATCAATAAAAGTAGCGTTCTTTATTTTATTATTATCACCTATTTTAATTCCCATCAGCATCTCCAACCTTAAAACTTGACTCTTCTATTGAATTATTATCACCAATCTTTACCGAATTATCATTTATTATTACGTTTATTGCATCATGAAGTAGTGTCATTTTTTCTGGTGTAAGTTCAGACCTCGGTATATCAAGTGAATCTAGGTTTCCTAACTCCTTTTCCAGCATTAGCAATATTTTTAATAAACGGGTTTTTATGATATTTATTAAGTCAGTATATGTGTTACTCGAATAATTAGCCTGAATATTAAAACATTGAATTCCTGTTTCTTTATAAACCATTGGAGCAAATGCTGTGAGATCCCTCATAAATTCACCATCAGCAATACTCATTTGTTCAAGTGAATCAACACTGTCAATAATTAAATTGTTAAAACACGATTCTCTATACTCCTCTGGAATATAATGGAATGGCAATGGCAGTTTTTTTACCTGAAAACTACCATTCAATCCCGAGTAGGTTATGTTTGATGATCTTACTATTCTATAATCTGGAATATCTTTATCATTAACTGAATATCCATTTAATTCCTTCTCAATCCAATCAGATAAACCCTCATCCTCTATATCTGATGCAATTACAAGTAGTCGATATAAGGCCTTTTTTATCGAGATTTCTTCATTCACTAGTTCTTTTATTATGTTACTACTAGCCATCTTCCCACCCTTTCGTATTGTATATGGATAATAAATAAAATTTCATTATCAAATATACTTTCTGTGTGAATTCCTAACATAAATGCTATTCAAAATATTGTTGCATCAATGAATCAAAGAGAACTTGAGTCTCATCTAATGATCTTCGGACTTCAAGTTTTAATTTGTCAACTCTTTGTACAAAATCAGCAAATCCTTCTTGTATATCTATTGGTGGTACAATTACTTTCAACCCACTAAGGATTCTTAAATTAATATTCTTCTGTGCAGACTCTGGTGCTTGGCTCTCTAACATCTGCTGAAAGAAACTGAACCAATAATGCATAAAAATATTATTTGTCCTATCACTAGGATCAAAACCTACTACGCTATCTGGAAAACATGAATCAAAATTCAAAATACTTGTTTTAGCGATATTCGCAGCAATAGTTATACATAGGGTTCCTTTGCTCCACATCTTACTTTGCTTCAATCCTAATTCAGAGTATGTAGAAGTAAAATCATCTATATACAGGTCTGCATTTGATACGTCACCTGTCTGAATAAGAGGGTACATTCCACCCAGTAATTCTGGAGCATTTCTTGGTCGGTGCTTAGATACGCCTCTACCAAGCACACCAATATTGCTAAGGTTATCCTCACTCCATCCAAAAGGATTCGATATTGGATCACCAAACACGTCGACAAATCGGGATTTGACGAGGCTATCTAAAAGTTCAATTTGTGACTTTCTTTTATCAATAATCACTTCAAGACAATCTAGTATATTTCCTACTTTTTCTTGAGTATATCTATCTGGAATTTTGATATCAACTAGTCCCAGATTTTTCCTACTAACTCTGACCCTAGTAGTACCTGCAAGTTTACCTGCCAAAGCCTGAAAGTATACAGGTGATTTCAAAAAATGCAATAAATATTTCTTATCTACTACATTTTCATCAACTCTCAAAATCGAACAATCTACTGCTGTAATCATCCGCTCCTCTTTTTCAGGAATTATACACGCTCTTCCAACTGGCTCTGGTAATCTGGATATTAAAATATCCCCAGCAAATATTTCAGTACATTTAAGATTCAAAAATGTTTCTTCTGAAATATATTTTGAACGATTTTCCTTTTCTAGGAATTTTCCATTACCTATGTTTCCTGTTTGGATTAGTCTTATACCTTCACTAGCTTGATCTTTAGATTCAATCCAGTTGCCGTCTGTAAATAATAAACCACATTTTTCTATTTTCATAATCATCCCTACAAATCTAAATTTAGCATTGTCTTTAGTTCTTGTTTAAGGGTTACAATTTCTTCATCTATGCTATCTATTCTTTTCATAATAACAGCTGGTGACTCATAATCCACTTTTTCATAAATTGCTTCTTTATACTTATTAATCGATAGGTCGTATCCATTATCCTGGATTTCTTTTTTGGTGACGAAAAAGGATTTTTCTGTCTTCTTTCGATCTTGTTCTGTTTCCATTCTACTGTGATAGCGACTGATGATGTCCGGAATATCGTTTTGCACTATGGGTTGTCTTTTATCATCTAAAGACAAGCCATCTGCTTGCATATCATAGAACCAGACTTTGTCTGTGCCACCGGCACCGGTCTTAGTGAAAATCATAATGGCTGTGGATACCCCTGCATAGGGCTTAAACACACCGCTTGGCATGGAAATAATGGCGTGCAAATGATGGTTCTCTATGATTTCTTTTCGTATAGATTTATGGGCATTAGAGCCACCAAAAAGAACACCATCCGGTACGATAGAGGCACAACGGCCGCCTTTTTTCAGTGTTCTAAGGAATAATGCTAAGAAGAGTAATTCTGTTTTTTTCGTTTTGGTTATTTTAAGAAGCCCTGCTGCCACACTTTCATGGTCTAGTGAACCTTTGAAAGGTGGATTGGCAAGGACTAAGGTATATTTTTCATCATCGATGTTCTTCTCAGATAGAGAGTCTCTGTATTCAATATTGGGTTTTTCTACACCATGCAGCATCATGTTCATGGCACCGATACGAAGCATGGTCCTGTCCATATCGTTACCAAAAAACATGTCGTTGTTATAGTGGTCTTTTAATTCTTTTATGGCAAACAAATCTTCATTGTTTCTTTTTAGGTACTCTCCGGCTTCCACTAAAAAACCGGCTGATCCAGCCGCTGGGTCAACTATAATATCCGTTGGTGTTGGCTTCATCAGCTCTACCATCATCTTAATGATATGTCTTGGTGTTCTAAACTGTCCATTGGTTCCTGCTGTTGCTACTTTTGACAGCAAGTACTCATATAAATCACCTTTTGTATCTCCATCTGATAAAGGCAACAAATCAATATTCGTCACTATTTTTTCGAGCATTTGTGGTGTTGGGATCATAAAGATGGCATCGTCCATATATCTGGTAAATGCTGAATCCTTGTCCCCATGCATGGTTTTGATAAATGGAAAGACATTTTTTGAAACCATGTCATACATGTCCGAAGCGCTCAATTGCTTAAACTTGTGCCATCTCAGGTTCTCTTGTTCCTCACCGAATATTTTATCGACTTCAATGCCTAGTAGCTCCGCATTTCTTTCTAAATCTGTTTGTTTTTCATCCAGTCCTTTTATAAATAATAGGTAGGTAAACTGTTCGATCACTGACAGTGGGTTGGTAATGCCACCTGTCCAGAATATCTCCCATATTTTATCTATCTTGCTTCGTAACTCACCTGTAATCATTGTTGTTCCTCCAATGGACTCATATTCAGCTTCCTTCTGACTTTTCTAACCCTTTGAGCTATTTTCTTTTTATAAACCTCCAATACACCTCTTTTTATTATAACAAATGTTATAATTTATTCATACGAAGATTTGAAATAAGTTCAAAAGAAAAATCCATATCTGGAAGTCATGTTCGATACATATTCCTTTGTAAATCTTATAGATGATATTCTTTGTGGCAAACCATCTCTAAAGGAGGCTTCAGATCTCTATTTTTCCTTTTCTCTATCATAAATAACAAACCCTAAATAAACCCTAAATAGAAAATGCCCTTCAGGAGTTTTTTCTCCTGCGGGCAATTGGCGTAACGCTTCATATATAAGCATTCTATCGTTATTCAAGTTAACATTAGAAATTTTTTCTTTCTTTTCAGACAGGAGGGACAGGGACGGTTGTTATTGTTCCCTGACCAAAAGAACCGTCCCTGTTATTATTTATATTCATACACATAGAACATCTCTAAAGGCACAGTTGATAAATAAGTTGTTACCCTTATCGCTTGGCGATACTCACTCGCTAATGCACTATTTCTTTGTATAACACCCACAAGTTCACCACCTTGTTGTATACCATTTGTGCTTACACCATTAGCATAAGCGCTATGTGCTTCGTTATTATCACTGTTCTTCAAACCATAACCACCAGATACAACAGTACCTTCTTGGTTAAGCGTCACCAGGTCAACTACCATCTTCCCAACTGACTTCATATTAATGTGATCCGAAAAATCTTGTATTGTTGTTACCCTGAGTTTAAACGTTTCATATGGTATAATCGTTTTCGGTGGATCAGCCCATGTAAATGTTCCACCATGGGACAAAGGGTTACCATTATTATTATAGGTTTGGGTCGCTTTTATAGTATGTATACCTGTTCTAGTGTTATCAACATAGTTATAGGTTATACGCTGACCAGGTTTTTCTTTATTAAATGCATTAATTTTTTCCTGCCACTGAGTGACAATTACATCCACCAAAACCCATTTTTTAGCACTGGTATTATTATTAACTCCTGTAGATTCAGATCTGTTTAAAATAACAGTTCGCGTGCCACCTTCCCAATCGACACCTAGGTTCAGCAAATATCCTATGGCTCTTACAGGAAGATAGGTTGTTCCATTGTAAGAGATTGGCAGCACTGGGGTGCCATTGTCTCCAACAGGAACAACAGATGCACCGTCTAGTTTAAAGTTTAACTGTTCATTCAAAACAGCGTTGGATATAGGAATTAAAGTATTACTTTTTTTAGTGCTTTGAGCGACAGGCGCTGCTTTTCTTGAAGTACTTGTAATTAAGACTGTTTTTGTTGTAGATTCATAATCGATACCTAAGCTCATCAAATAACCAATAGCCCGAACAGGCAGGTAAGTAGTACCGTTATAAGAGATTGGTAGCACAGGCGTCCCGTCATCTCCTACTGGCGTAACCGTTTTACTATCAAGTCGAAAATTCAACTGATCATTTAATACGACTCCTGTTATTGGAATCAATTTCCCTTCTGCATTAACTGTCATCCCATTCACACTGAAAACAAACAGAAATACCATCAATATTGCAATTAACTTACGCCTCCTTAAACCCTTCTCTTTTCTATAAATTGTCATGTGCCTCCTCCTTTACTTTGAATGATCATTATTACACATCCCAATGATTCACATTAGAACAAATAACAATGATACATTCTTCCATCTTAACCCTTGGCTAATCTAATAGTCTAGACTACTCGTTAACACTTATATTTTATAAAAAATATATATATCTGTATAGGATGAGAATGGGTTGATTTTTAATTAAATAGGTAATGGAAGCTTCCATTCTTAATTAGAAGCTTCCACTATTTTATCAATCAACTCAATTCGATTGGACACATTCAGTTTTTTATAAATACTTCTATTATGGGTCTTAATGGTATGATGGGTTATGTATAAGATCTTGCTGATTTCTGTGTCCGTCTTACCCTTAATTAAAAGATCAAATACTTGCCGCTCTCTTTTAGACAAAAGTTCTTTTGCGTCATTTGTAAACTTTCTCATATCATTTTTCTCTATATAACTAATTTCAACAATGAATTCATTATATTCTAATTGGCTTGATAGTTTGTTGTTAAGGGGTACAATAATCAGCATAGAAATAACAACAACAAACAACCCCATAAATGACAGAGCTTCTTTATTGGCACCCAGAGATACTAAAGCGTTACCAATCACACCCCCTACCCATACACCTAACACATTAATCGAAAGACCCAAGCCAAATAGAGAAGAAGGACTTTTTACGTTGTCAAAGTTATTGGCCATAACACTCCACCAAAACAAATCAAAAATACCAGCAGCAAAAAGCATGGTTGAGCAAATAATAATAAAACCCAAAGCTGTTTGACCCATAAACGCAAAAAGAATAAAAGTAATTCCCCATAAAGCAAGCCCGACATATAGCAAATAAAATTTGCATTTCTTATAAATCCTTGATAAAAGATATATAGCTAAAATATAAGGGATATTCGTATAAATACTGGTCAATACTGTGAACTGACTAAAATAGGGATAAATTACTTGGAACATAATGCCTGAATTAATGGTAATCACAAAAATAAACAAAAATAAAATCCAATAACTTTTTATTGAAGTTTCTTTTCCTGTTTCATATAAAAGGGTTCTTACTAACTTCTCATTAGTATTAATATGAAGGGCCGCTACAAAAGCGACTATAAGTAGGACCTCAATAATGATATAACTAAATAGAGGCGACGTATTATTGGCAAGAATATGGGCAGCGACCAACATAACATTGGCATAAATCAATACATCAGCAACCATTCTACTTCTTGATTTTGCTAAAATATAGCCCTTGATCATATAGCCATGAACAGAAAGGACGATTCCGGTTATAAAAGCTAGAAAAGGAATAAGGTAATTCCATATATGGATTGGTATAAAAGGCACAAAAAGACTGATTACCAGGGCCATCCCCGTGCATACTGTGATGACTTTCTTAGCAGAAACGATATCTTTTGATATGAATCTGCCTGTAAAAAGTCCTAAAAACACAAAAAAGACGGTTACCCTATTAAGAAAGATGCCATCTAATCCTTTTTCATAAATCATGGCATACATAACGGGTCCTTCATAAGGAAATGACATAATCCAACCAAATACGATAACGAAATTAATCATAATTAAGTGTCTATTTTTATAGTATTGCATCTCCATATTCCTACCTAGGCTTTCTTTTATAAGATACTTTTAATTATACAATTACCTATTACTGGTAACAACCCTTAATAGAAAATTGTGCCAAAACAATCATAATCTCCCCATTTGCCTATTACTTTTTCATATTCCCAATTAATCATCTGTCATGATTCTATTTAAATTATTTAATTCATCTTCAACTAAATAATTCTTTGCAACCATTACATCAGATTTTCTTATAGTAGAAGGTGGCACATAAGATGCTGTAGATATTAATTCGAGTTTGGTAACTTTGTCTTCTCTCGGTCTTAATTATTCAAAATCTACTACTGATAGACGTGTTCCCACATACCAGGTCATATTGCGATTTTTTTTGATACTCCTTATTAGAAAAATGAGAGGCTAGCCAAATTAGCATAGCTTCTCATTTTTTTAAATCATTATTGGTTATAGGGTAAAAACTAAGTTTCACTAAATTCACATACAATATATAGATTACGTTGATACATTCATAACTATACATTGTATGTGAAAGTTCAACTATATAGTTTTGACACCTTAACCATTATTTACTCTTTTAAATTATTCATCTTCTGGTATAAATTCTGTATATTGAGTACAAAAACACGGTTAAAATAAGAATATATATCGAGATAACAGTAATTCCTAAATGAATACCAACTTTGGAGATTGATAAACCAACTACGCAAACGAATAGTATTCCATATATATTATGCAACAGTGAAATTATTGAATGCACTGTCGAACGGCCCTGCTCGTCTATTGTTTGCTGGACATATTCCTCTTGTATAACACCTGCAGATGCCATAAACAGATAGAAAATTCCATACAAAGGAATCAATACAATACTACTGCCTATCCCAAATACTAACAATAGAATTCCTGAAGTTAAGCATACCAGACACACTGTATAAAAATCACTCTTAATACCTATTCTTGAAAACATCGACCTAAAAAGGTATGCAAACTTTGCCCCTATAGCCTCTAACACATAACGAATGCTTATCCAAATGCCAATGATTCCAAGATTTACATTATAACTTTTTACAATAATTGGGTCATATTCGTCAAGTATACCCGAAGTGCCTATTACTAACACTAACATTAGGATAACCATTAATAACTGCTTAGTTCTAACACATACCAAAGTGGCTTCAAATAGAGTCCCTAATGGGTTTAGATGATCATCGTCTGGCTTATCATCATTCTTCATCTTGAAATAATTTACTTCCCTAAACTTTGTTACTAATAGGATAGAAACTATCATAAATAAAACAGAAAGCAACAATACACCCTTATAGGTTATTAGAGATGAAAGGAAACCACCTGTCAAACAAGACAAGGCGACTCCTATACTTGAGAAAAAATTTCCTTTACCATATACCTTACCAAAAACTTTTTCTTCATTTTTTGTTTTCAGATTGTCAAACAACAAGGATTCTTCGGAACCAGAACAAAATGACTCACTGATCCCCCATAAAATAAATCCGAGAGCAAAC
>NZ_JARGDP010000048.1 GCF_029210395.1 Petrocella sp. FN5
AACTTACCTTTACTTTGTAACTTATTAATTGGATTGATTAATTTATATTCCCAAACAGGACCTCCAAAGGTTTGAAAAAAAAGCCATTTCACTCATATCACTCCTAAACCTAATAAAAATTTCAGCTAACGTTCCTGCTTCACGACGGCCTGAATCCTTAGAGGGATTCCGCTCATGCCACCATTGTTGTGGCTAATGTGGGGTCACACGGCCCCGACGGGCTTAGGGGGCTGGATGGTCACTCGCTTCTCAGAGTGACCCTTGCGTCAATATGGTGTTAAGTGCAGTCATTATCGTCCCTTGAAAAAGATATCGTTCTTATCTCTTCTGTCACCTTATTGAATGTATCAATAAGAAAGTCTAATCTTTCAGAATATATACCTTCACTATACAGGTAGTTCGCAAATGGAATCCCTGATTCCATATAGTCATCTAGAATATTGTAAATATCATAATCAGAGTTCATCAAACTACAAAGTGCTTCAAATTCCTCAACATTCATGTTGAAAAAACCTCTGATAGCGAGTGAATCATCCAACTCTCTTGATGCAAAAGATATTATGTCATTGAATGGTTGAATACTTTCTAAAGTAACTGAAATAATATATATATCAGTCACTTCAGAGAAGAATGACTTAAACGTTGTCGCATTAATATTATTATATGCATTTATTGCTTGATTTATTGGTTTAATATAAAGTCTTCTTACTTGCTTAAACAATGAATCATCTGAATTTTCGATTAATGCTGAAAAATGAGGTCTGATTGCCTTAGCCTCAATGATTACCAATTTACCGCCTGATATAATGTATGAATCAGATGACTTTTCATTATTATCTCCATAGATAAATTCATCAATATGCTCTAAATCAGAATTACATGCCGCTTCTTTACAAAGTTCACTTATATACAACTCAAAAGGTCTTCCCAAGAAAGCTATTATTCTTGTATCATCATCAGGATATATATGCCTAATCTTATGGTAGAGTCCTTCAAAAATAAGATTACTAATCAGTTCTTCTGAAAGAGACAAAAATCTATTGTCTGTTAAACTAAAAAGTGGCTTCTCCATGAATTTCACATAATTCCAACTATTATCAAGCGTATCTTGAGCCCAATCAGTGTATTCATTTCTATTTCCAATATAATCACTTATGATTGTCCTCATAACATCTGGATTCTTTACATTTTTAAGCAAATTGTCAATGTCGTTACCAAAAACACTTTCTTTTGCTAACGTAGAGTGCAATGTATACAAATTGAATACGCTCGCTAAATATTCTTTAATCGTATAAGAGTATTTAACGACAAAATCGTTATTGAAATCAATATACTCATTATCTTCAAACAACTCTATATCAGTCGCAATCTCAGTGTAGATATAAAACGAACGAAGAATCTCATTATACACAAAGCGTTTGGAATTAAACTTCATATTCTTGTAGATATAACTTAATGCTTCTACTTCTTCATTTGGCAAATAATCATTTAGCATACATATTAAATGAAGAATATTATTCAACATTGTAGGGTCAATCCTAAGGTAGTCATCACTAAGATTATCTGAGTATATCAACGCCCATTTAGCTAAATAATAAATACCTTGCTTACAAATAAGCACGTTGTTAAATAAGAATGTTTCATTATACTTAACTCCATTAGCCCTTAGAAATAAGTTGTAAGGGCGTTTACAATTATCAGTAATGTTAGCAGTGTTTAGTAAATGAGCTGCTACAATGAGCAATGTCCTGTAATCATATTTCCTTAACTCATCAATAATAATCTCTCTGTCAACTCTTGGTTGACCAGTCAGCTTACTGTATGTGACCAAAACTTTAATTTCAACATATTCTTCTCTAAACATGGCTACCTCCAATGCACAGATAATTATTGCAATTAACGTCTTGCATTCACGACGTACCGGCCGCTTAGAGATATTCGCTCATGGTAGGCTTGTCCTGACTAATGCGGATATCGGTCCCGACGGGCTGTATGTGGTCGACTTATTCTCCAGCGCTGTTCCCTAGGTCGACCCGAAGCGTTAATGTATTGTTAGAGGAAGTAATTACCGTTAGCTATCCAAAGAACTCGAACCATTAATACTATCCCGTAAGCCTTCAATCAGTTCATCTTCTGTATCCTGTGCTTCTTGAGACACACTAACATTTAACATCTTAAGCGCCTTAGAAAGACTTGATGTAACCTCTATCTTTCTTTTCTGACTCAACCTACTCTTAAACTCAGCTTTTAACCAATCATTTAAGTAGATATTCCCATTGTGCATAACTCCATAGTCAGAATCTCTAGTAACAATAATTATATTCTTACCACTTACCAAAGCACAGTGAATTACCCACTCCCAGTTAATCGCATCTCCGTATGAGGTATCATCCTTCTTTCTAGGTGGATATCCCATCTGAAATCTATCTAACGCTTTACCATTAATTTCTGACCATTTTTCTGATTCAGTAGTAAGTTTAAATTCTTCTGATGCAAGCTTATATATTCTCTTAAAATACTTATATACATCATCATTACTCGCTGGATTAATCAAAATCTTTTCTAGCTTCTCCTTAACTTTCAGCTCTTGTTTTTTCATTTCTTTCTTAAGTGAATTAATCATATCAATAGCTTTGATGCTTGATATAATCTCAGGAGTCTGTGAATTGTCATTCTCTGCTTTCCTCTGTTTATAGGTTTCTAAAATTACCTTCTGCCTATTCTTCTGATACTCCATCTCAACCTGTGAAGTCAGAATAAGCTTACCAGCTACTGCTTGAATCTTTTCTAACGATTCAATACTTGAATCAGTCTTACGATACCTGTAGAAATCTAAGAATATATTTGTATCTATAAACATAATTGCATCTTCTATAACTACTTTCTTAACCATTAATTCTCCTCCTCGTAACTAAGGTAAATATTTCCTCTAACGTTCTGGAACCACGCATTGCGTGAATACTGCAATATTTTATTGCAAATGCGCATTGCGTCAAGCACCATTAAAGCTGATCTAGTGATAATCTCAACGAAGCTCTGATACATGTGTATAGATATCAGTTATTCGACAGCTATAATACCTTAGCGTTCAAGTATAAACTTTAAGCCTGTCCTATTCTCCAGTAATTATATGTAAGGGAACGCCTATAATCCTTATAATATACTCAATTAATCAGCATCAACTATGATGTAAAGTGATTCTATTTTTGCGCTTCTTGATAATGATTTCCTATTCAGTTGTTTTATTTTATGGGAAAGAGTGTGTGAAAATTCTATTAAATCCAAAGTAATCCCTCAATCACCAATTATTTAATGCCCTCATTGATAAATTTTATCACTTTTTGGTGTTTTGCACAATAGTTGATGATGCTTTTTGCTTAAAAGACACCTGTATTATCCTAAAGGTTATAGATAAGAACGCAAAAAGGCTCCATTCTTTCGAATGGAACCTTTTGCTTGCAACTTATACAATAATACAAGAGACGAGACTCGAACTCGCGACCCCTAGACCCCCAGTCTAGTACTCTAGCCAACTGAGCTACTCCTGTAAATCCTGTTGCTGTCTTATAGTATCATTGACTAAAATACTTGTCAATATTTTTAACATGGATTTCTTGGAAACTTCGTTCTGCTTTGGTTCTGATAGCTTCATCTATTATTAACATTATTTTGAGACTTATGATTATTTTCCACTATTTTATACTAGACATTAATGTTATAATGGCTTTATGGTAACCTTGTCTCGACAATGCTAATGATTTGAAAGGGGTGAGCTATCGGAGGAAACTCTGATAACAACATGAAAATACTAATATGCGATGACAGTATGACTGTCCGAAAAAAACTGATTCAATCTATAAGAGCCGTTAAGGAATGTGAGATTATTGAGGCGAATAACGGTGATGTGGCTGTTTTGGCCTATAAAGAGCATAAGCCTAATCTTGTCTTTATGGATATTATGATGCCAATCAAAGATGGTTTGGAATCCCTTGCAGAGATTATCCTTGAAGATGCCAACGCCAAAGTGGTGATGCTTTCTTCTGTCGGTACAAAAAGTAACTTGCAGACCGCGCTTAAGATAGGCGCTATTGACTTCATCCAGAAGCCTTGTGAAGAAAGCCGATTAAAACAGTTAATAGATACTTATGGTGGGGAGGCCTAGTCTTATGTTTAGTGCATTTTTTGGAAATTACTTATTGAACAAAGGGATCGTAACCGGTGAACAACTGAGTCAAGTACTGGAAAACCAAAGGATTATACGTCTGAAGCTGGGTATGTTGGCGATTAATGCCGGTTACATGAATGCCCGTCAAGTAGATGAGATCCATGAACTACAGGCCCTTAAGGATAAACGTTTTGGCGATCTTGCTATTGAAAAAGGCTACCTCACAACGGTACAACTTGACGCTCTACTCAAGCAGCAAAAGTCGGAGCATCTGCTCTTAGCGCAAGCTCTTATTGATGACGGTCTTATTACCATAGAAGGCTTTGAAAAAGAAATCAACAATTATAAAAAAGAACATGGTTTGACCGATGAACAACTGGATGCCCTCAAGCACAACAATGTTGAAATGGTGGTTCATGCTTTCCTGGCTTTTGGAGAAAGCACATTGTCCAAGCACTATAGTGACTATGTGACGCTTTTCCTCAAAAACATGATTCGTTTTATCGATGCAGACCTTCGTATTGACCGTGTAGAAAAAATAGATACCATACAAATGCCCCACTTAGTTCGACAAACCATAACCGGTGATGCGCGCATCTTCACAGGCCTCTCCGGCGAAGAACTTCCTTTTATAACACTGGCAGGTCGTTATGCAGATGAAAAGTTTGACAAGATTGAAGAATACCCGATTGATGCGGCTGGTGAGTTCCTTAACTTCCACAACGGTCTCTTCACCGTGAACTTATCGGATGAAGGTATTGAGATGACATTGGATGTTCAGTCTTACCTGGAAGATTCCACTCTGACCCCTTCCAATCAGCTCTATCATATCCCTATCTATACAAGCTTTGGTGTTATTGATCTCATTATCGGACAATTATAAACATAGATATAAACGAGAAATAAATTAGATATAATATAAAAAAAGTTCACCTGTATGGATTGAGGTGAACTTTTTTTAAAATCGCTCTCTATAACCACAGCGCTGACATAGGGCTTCTGTTAATTGGCTTGTTTCAAAGCCTTGAATCATAGTCTTTGTCCTCTTTTTATCCAAGATCTCTTCCATGGTCTCAGTGAAAATATTCCCAAGCACCACAGCCCCTTCCGCGTCTAGGCAACAAGGTACCACATCACCATTGGCCAATATACCAATCTGTTGTCTAAGACCATAGCAAGTACCTGTCTCGTGGAGGATCTCCCCTTCCAGACCGGGCCACTTGAAAACATAACTTTGACTAAGATAGAGGCGTTCTTTTAACTTCAAGCCTTTTCCTTCGGGTAAGCCTTCTGTAAGTTCTTCTTGAAGATCAAAGGCCGTCTTAATATGACCTAAGACCTTCTGATTCTTCTCATACGCCGGACTTCCTAACTGGCTCAGGTCCAGATTCCATAATCGTAGTTCAAAAATTATGGGACTGATTCTTAGCCCTTCTTCTACAAAATCCGTCACCGATTCCAAATAGGCTTGATGTGCCTCATTATTGCCAATTGTTTCAAAGCTTTGAAGGGAGATGCTGATCTGTCTTAGGGCTTTGGCACGAAGAAGGATCTCTTTCTGACGCTGCAATAAGGTGCCGTTGGTGGTTAGATTCACTTGGAACCCATGGTTATGGGACATCTCTAGCAATAAAGCAATCTGATCATGGAGCAAAGGCTCACCTTTGATATGCAAGTAGATATACTTACCATAGCCTTTGAGCTTATTTAAGATGGCTTCAAACTCTGAAGGTATCATGGTCCTTGGTGTTCTCTCTGACGGTGGACAAAAGGAGCATGACAGATTACAAGTATTGGTGATCTCTATATAGATTCTTTTAAAAGTTTTCATATGTCTATCCATTCTATTTTAATCTTGATTATAATCTCTCTCTTACTCAATTCTTCTATTATTGCCTTAGGCGTCATACAATGTATTTTGAACTTAGAAGACTTAGTTTTGACTCTCTCACCATACTATAGCTATTAAGTTCTAAAATCAAGTCTTCTTTCTATATAATCTGATATATAACCATATATAGCCGGATATAGCAGAATGCCGCCGATTTCAACATGTATCATATTGCATGGCATCTGAAACTGCTATATAATAAACACATCTATGGTTAAAGGGTCAACAATAATTACTCAGTTATACACTTATGATACAAGGAAGGTACAACTATGGCATTCATCACATTGGAAAATTTAAGCAAAAGCTACGGTATGAAAACACTGTTTAAAGATATAAGCTTTGTTATTGGTAAAGAAGACAAGATCGGCATCATCGGTATCAACGGCACCGGTAAGTCCACCTTACTGAAGATTATCGCCGGATTGGAATCCATGGATACCGGACAAAAAACCATGCCTAAAAATACAACCATCGAATATCTCCCTCAATCCCCTCAGTTCTATGACGACTTGACGGTTCTTGAGCAAGTCTTAAAAGGTGATTCCCAGACACTTCAGGTCTTACGCAACTATGAAGCTGCCCTGTTACGATCTGCTAAGGCGCCATCTGATACCAAGGTTCAGGAAGCCCTAATGAAATACTCGGAGGAAATGACCCATCTGGACCTATGGGATCTAGAGAGTCAGGTCAAAACCATCCTTACTAAGTTATCCATAACGGACTTTGAACAACCGGTCAAGCAGCTCTCAGGGGGACAAAAAAAGCGTCTTGCCTTAGCCTCGGCGCTCATTATACCTTGTGATCTCTTGATTCTTGATGAGCCTACGAACCATATGGACAATGCCACCATTGATTGGCTGGAGTCTTATCTAGAACGTCGCTCCGGTGCTCTGCTTATGATCACCCATGACCGGTATTTCCTTGATAGGGTCACCACACGGATTGTCGAGATTGACCATGCTGCCATCTACACTTATGATGGCAATTACACCACTTTTCTTCAGAAAAAAATGGAACGTATGGCCATGTCTGAATCCTTAGAACGTAAGCGTGAAAACCTCTACCGCAGAGAACTGGCTTGGATTCGAAGAGGTGCAAAAGCTCGAACCACCAAGCAAAAAGCCAGAATCGACCGTTTCGAGACTTTGGAAGATACTTCTTATTTAAGAGATGATTCACAAGTTGAGATCTCTGTTGGCTATACAAGGCTGGGTAAAAAGACCATTGAACTGACGTCGGTCAAAAAAGCCTACGATGACTTATTGCTTTTTGAAGGACTCAGTTATACCTTCCTACCAGATGACCGTGTGGGTATCATCGGTCCAAACGGTGCCGGCAAAACCACTTTACTAAACGGCATTCTAGGTAATGTACCTTTAACTGATGGTAAAGTTGAGCACGGGCCTACCCTAAACATCAGCTACTTCTCTCAAGAAGCCCAAGACATGGATGAAACACTTAGGGCTATTGACTATATCAAAGAGACAGCAGAATACATCTCTACAGAAGATGGGTACAAGCTATCTGCTTCTGCGATGATGGAGCGGTTTCTTTTTGACAGCGAGCTCCAATACGCCCCCATCAACTCTATGTCCGGTGGCGAGAAAAGACGGCTCTATCTCCTTAAGAACCTTATGATGGCACCCAATGTGCTGGTTCTTGATGAGCCTACCAATGATTTGGACATTGACACTCTAAAGGTTCTTGAGGCTTACTTAGATGATTTTAAGGGTATTGTCATCGTCGTCTCTCATGACCGGTACTTCCTTGACCGGGTCTGTAACAAGATCTTCTCCTTCGAAGCCGATGGTCAAGTGGTTGTTTTTACCGGCAATTATACGGAATATATGGCGTATAAGGATGAACACTTAGAAGAAGATGTGGAAAAAAATACTGTTTCGTCTCAGAGTAAAACAGGTAAAGTCAAAACCGATCGACTAAAAATGACCTATCAGGAAAAGAAAGAATATGAAACCATAGAAGCTGAGATGGAAGACCTTGAAGATCAACTGGGTCAAGTTGAGGATGCTCTCTCGGCTTGCCAAAGTGACTTTGTTCTCTTACAAGAACTGAGCACAAAAAAAGAAGCCCTTGAAGCGCTTCTTTTAGATAAGATGGAGCGGCATGAATATCTAAGCGACTTAGATGCACAGATTCAAAGTCAGTAATATGGTTAAAGTGTCAAAACTATATAGTTGAACTTTTGCATGCACTTGGATGTGAATTTTGTGAAACTTAGTTTTGATCCTTTAACCGTAATATGGTTAAGACCTTGGTACAACCGGAATAAAAAGGCGGCTGTTTCTAACTTGTCCTTCTACCGACATGACCTCTAGGTGATAAGGCAAAGCTTCTTTGTAGGGACTTGCTGGCAAGTAGTGGTTATAGATATAGGACATAAAATAATCGATTTGACCAACGTCTTCAATCATATCAAAAAGCAAATAGGCCATCTTGGGAATTTTCTTAATCAGATGGCTTTCACTTTGGGCTTCGCCCCAGCTTTGTTTGCCAATAAAATTCATATAGCCTTTTGGGCCTTTGTTTAGCCAACTGACTTTGTATATTTCTTTGGGATTGTCTGTGTCTAAACCCGCCAGTTGTTCTCTGGTCATATGCCGCAAGGTCTCAAAAGGGTTCTCAGAAAAATACCCGATGCCTAAGAGCTCTAAGTCGGACATGAACTTTAACACCGGCTTACGGTTATAAGAACTAACAAACCATAGATAGGCTTCATCCATTCTCTTAACGCCTGTAAAGACCCCTGCCTCCACTTCTTTTCGAATGGCGGAAGGTACTTTTCCAAATACAGCGCTACAGGCCCTTCCAAAAACTTCCGGACTACCAAATCCGAATTCATAGGCCGCTTCAATTATCTTACAGGATTTCTCTTCCATATAATGAATGGCTTCTGTAACTTTGCGCCCGCGGTAATAGTCATAAGGGGACAAACCGGTCATCTTTGAAAAAAGCCTGGTAAAATGGTATTTGGAAAAGCCGGCCACATCCGAAATCTGATCCACGCTTAATTTCTCTTTAAGGTGATCTTCTATATAATTAATCGTATGCAGTACCATTTCCATATCATGCATCGGCTCTGACCCCCAAAGGACATCGTATTCTAATCCATTCGTCTTGTTTTTCTCTCGGATGGGTAATGATAAAATAAGGTTCTATGATATAGTCTTTTATTAATTCTACATCTTCAAGGCGCTTTAGCCAATCCTTAGCAAACTCATCTTCTGTTAATTTGACGACCAACCATTTGTCAGGATCAAAAGTCATGGATGCTGACGGGTAAGTGATGTTCACCCCCTCTTGAAAACGGTTGCCAAGGAACACCATGGCCTCATGATCGTTCAGGCCGGAGTCCATAATACGGACCTCAAAAAAATGGTTCTTCTTCATTAAGTTGGGATGATTTTTTAGGTGTTTTTCATACAGTTGCTCATAGGTGGTGTAGATGGCGTATTCCATGATGCCCTCTTCTTTTTTCACCGCTGCTTCTGACCATTCCGAACTGCCTTCCCAAGCTTTTTCCAGCTGCTCGCCCCATAGCTCCATTTTTTTCTCAAACTGTTCGCCCCAAGCTTCCATCTTATCTCCGAATTCTTCGGCTTTGAATTCAAAGTTCTTGGTCCACTCCAGGGCACTTTCTTCCCACTTCTTGGCGTTTTGTTCCAAGTGTCGGCCAAAGGATTCCATTAGGTCACCGAACTTGTTAATGGCGCCTTCAAAGTTATGCATGTGTTTCTCATCTTTTTGGTAGCCTAGATTTTTAACACCTGACAATGTCGAGCTATAGGCTTGGTGCTTGAGCTCTCCGTATAGAACAACACCGGATAGATGCATGGCTTCTTTTTCTGCTATTTTGATTTTCATAAGAACATCTCTTTTCTTTTTAGATTTTGTTGCTTGTTCTTATTATGCCAAGTTTTTACTCTTTTTGCTTGATGAATCATGCCCTATATGACAGGTATGTGGGTAAAATTGACAAATACTGCCTTAATAGACCCACTTACGATCATCCTGTGCTATAATAATCCTTGATTTATAAATGCTTATTTTATGAGTGCTTATTCTATTTTCCTACTATGGAGGTTCCAATGTCAAGAACACAACAAAGAAAAGATATGATTCTTCAGGGCTCGTCCTTAAAGGCGCTCGTTACATTATCCATACCTCTTATGGTCGGTAATCTTATCCAAACCCTCTATAATCTAACAGATGCTTATTTTGTTGGAAAACTGGGCTATATTCAGTTTTCCGCTATTTCCTATATATGGCCCATTACTTTTATCTTCTTAGCCTTTAGCATCGGTATGACCAGTGCAGCCACCTCTTTGATTGCTCAGTCCATCGGTAAGAATGAACATAAAAACGCTGTTACTTTGGCCACGCAGTTTTTTATCATATCACTTATCGCCGGTACCATTTTTGCTGTTATCGGTTCTGCCATGACCCCTTTTATTATAAGGCTTATGGGGGCTGAAGGTGCGCTTTTTGACTACAGTGTGGCTTATCTGAAGATTGTTTTCTATGAAATGCCGATTCTCTTTCTTTTTCATGTCTACAAAGCCATGCGTGAAGGTATAGGGGATACCAAAACACCCACTTTTTATCTGGGTATTTCTGTTGTTCTAAACATGCTCCTCGATCCTTTGTTCATCTTCACTTTCAATATGGGGGTTGAAGGTGCTGCTTATGCAACGGTTCTATCTAAGCTTCTGGTCATGGGCTTTATGCTCTATGAGATGTTCAAGCCTAATGATAGTCTATATATTGCCCTTGACCAGTTGAAGGTTTCCATCAAGAGTATGAAAAATCTGTTTGAGATTGGTATTCCTGCCAGTATCGGTCAAACGGTTTCTGCCCTTGGCTTTGCGGTGATGAGCAGTTACGTGGTTTCTTATGGTGATCCCACTGTAGCCGCTTTTGGCCTTGGCAACCGTATTACCTCACTGGTTATGATGCCGGCTTTTGGTCTTGGTGCTGCTTTGGCCACTTTTGTCGGTATTAATATTGGTGCCGGTCAATACGAACGTGCCAATAAGTCTGTTTTTACCGCCATGTCTTTAGGCTTTGGCTTACTCAGTATCGGCAGTGTCATCCTATATATCTTTAGAATACCACTCATACGTCTCTTCATCAGCGAGCCTCATGTTATTGATCTAAGTGATCGGTATATGACAGTCTTAGCTTTTGTTTTTCCACTTATGGCCATCATACAGGCTCTACTGGGTGCTTTTTCCGGATCCGGTCATAGCTTATATGTCCTTTTCCTAACTCTTAGCCGTTTATGGCTGCTTCGCATTCCTATGATTATATGGGCCAAAAATTATACCAACTTAGGCAGTGACGGCGTCTGGTATGCCATGTTGGTCAGCAATGTAATCGTCTGTATCGTCGGCATCTTCATCGTACTACAAGGTAAATGGTTGCGGCCGACACTGAAGTTATAGTTGGCGGAAGGTGGTATACCGATTACCATCTGTATAAACCACTTTAAGGCCTACTTTGCTTGCGATGTAGGCCATTGTTTTTGGGGTATAAAATGAGATATGACTCATGTCCCTCATATAATGCCAACCCAAGAAAAGGTCATCATCGTTTTTATGAAATTGTGTCATAACCGCTAATACACCATCCGGTTTTAACAAAGATACAAATAGTTCAAAATAAGGCAATGGATCTTCCAGATGTTCCACCACTTCTGTGGTCGTGACTAGGTCATATTTTTGATTCTCGTAGACTTTGTCCGGTGCATAAAATAAGTCATAGATGTCCACTTCATAGCCGTAATGACGCTCAAGCATCTGAGCCAATACCGGTGAAGGGCCACTTCCAAAGTCAAAAGCTTTCTTGCCTTCATTTGTATAGTCAAAAACTGCGTCTTCCAAAAAACGATTAAAATATGCAACGTATCTGGGATCATCTATAGAGTTGTTATGGTTGTTGTAGATTTTTAATGCTTCATCTTCGGATACCAAGTCATTGGAGTCTTTTGTAATCAACTCACAATGAAAGCAACGATGATAGGTTACGTCAAACTTTTCATGACGAAAGGACTGGGTCTCATGGTTACACAAGATACATCTATGCATGATGGCTGCTCCTTTCATAGAAGATTACTTCCGGTCTTGATTCTACAAAAGGTATGGCGTCTTTCCTACAATATATAGACAGCCTATGTAAGGCTCTTGTCATGGCAACGTACAGCAGCTTTGCGTCTATTTCATTCTTATCAAACCTGTCTTTTAAGGTACCCACAATAACACAATCAAACTCAAGGCCTTTGGCCAAGTGGGCCGGTAATACCACAATCCGATGGTCAAAATGAAGCACCTTTTCATCAATGAGGGCGATGTCCATATCACATGCTTTTATCAGCTTCATATGGATGAGCCTTGCTTCTTCTGATGATTTGGTTACGATGGCTATGGTTGTAAACCCATCTTTTGTTAGCGTATTAATTTCTTCCACGATGCCTTGAACCAGACTTCTCTTTGATTCATATGACTTGATGGTGGGTTCTTGACCATGTCGTACAACCGGTTTTGCCATAATCAGCTTCTCGGAGGATAATTGCTTTAACACATCGTTGGCTAAGTTCATAATCTCTATGGTGGTTCTATAACTTTGTTCTAGGGACAGATAGTTGACTTCCTTATTAAAAATACCGGTTTTTACATATTCCCAATCCTTGATGGCTCGGTACATATGAATGCTCTGAGACAAGTCACCTAATATGGTGAATCGATCGGTTTTTAGGATTTTTCTAAGAACGTGGAACTGAAAATCACTAAAATCCTGAGCTTCATCTATAACAGCGTATTTGATCTCAAAAACATCGTCTAAACCAAATATCTGTACCTTCAAATACACCATGGGTGCAAGGTCTTCTACCTCAATCCTTTTTTCTGCAAATAGTCGATTGGTTTCATCCATTATATAGGTACATAGATTGGGGTCGATTACTTCATCTTCTAAGATTAACTGATCCATCTCTGCTATGAACTTTTTATAAAAGCCGAGTAAATCGTTTTTTATAACCTTTTTCATGTAACTGTTGGTGGCGTTTCTTCCGTTCTTCTTTAAAGCTTCTAATTTTTGGTCTCTCTCTTCAATTAGCCCCATCACTTCTAGGCGTCTCTCATCGGAAGGTTCTTTTGTATCCATGATTCGTTCAATTCTTTTTTCATAATCCATGGATAGACTCTCGACTAATTTTTTGGTCGTGTTCCTTGTGAAGTTTGCTAGATATTTTTTTATGGTATCCATTCTTCTGTAAAAAGGTTGATGGTTATAGCTTTCGTAGTACATTCTACGGATTTCTTCGTTGCCTAGGACCATGTGCTCACCGATATAATAATCTTCTTCCGGCAGGATGGCGATTTCCAGTGCCCTTAAATAATTATCTAATAGTTTTTTCATGTGCATACTGTTTTTAAAAGCTGATGCTTGTTCAATTCGTACTTTTTCTTCATCGGATAAAGCCAATGCATCATTTCTGATAAGGGTATTGAGTTTTTTATTCGAATCCGTTAATTTGAATTTCTTACCAATCCACTCAAACATCAGGTCGATGTATGTGGTTTGCTTGACTTTATCTGCACCCAGTTCCGGTAATACACCGGATATATAATCTAAAAACAGATTGTTTGGCGCAATGATCATAAAATCATAAGGCTTGAACGTCTCTGAATAGGTATAGATCAAGTAGGCAATTCTATGTAGGGCGATGGTGGTCTTACCACTACCTGCAACCCCCTGAACGATTAAGGGTCGGTCTATGTCTGCACGAATGATATCATTTTGCTCCCCTTGTATGGTTGAGACAATGTCTTTTAGTTTTTCTCCTGCATGGTTTTCTAATGAAGCTTGTAGAAATGCATCTGTCGTGGAGATGTCCACATCCATAAAGTCAATGAGCGCCCCGTCTTCTATGGTGTACTGACGTTTTTTGGACAGATCTATCTTAAGTTCTTTGTCGTTGACTTGATAAGCGACTTTTCCTAGACGCCCATCATAATAGACACTGGCTATAGGTGCTCGCCAATCGACCACCATTGGTGTTTCCATGGTTTCGTCTCGTAAAGAGACTTTACCTATATATAATTTCTCTATATGGTCTTTGCCTTCTTGCTGAATGTCCATACGGGCAAAATAGGTTTTTTTCCTTGCGTGTAACAACAGTTCAAAGTTTTTTTCCAATTCATCCAGGAGCTTCGAGTTGAGCATAATACTTGAGTAACTCAAACTGCTGTCTAGATAGTCTAAGTTGACATAGGCGTCTTTGATATCCTCTTTGAATTGTTTTCGGTTATCCACCACCGTTGCTATGGTTCTTTCAAGATAGGCTTGGGTTTCCTTTAGCCTTGTTTTTTCTGCCTCAAATTCCTTGTGCTTAATCTTTGCCATACTTGTATATCCTTCTTTCACAAATCCGTTGACCTTCTTATCTATATTACTTAATCGACACTACAATTAAGTTAAGCCGCTTTTGCATCGACTTTAGATTATAACATATTTCTACCTATTATCAAAATGCTTGGCTTTTGGTTTTATAGTACATTATTACTTGTGTTACAAAAAAAGTAGCGTTACGATCAAGATCCATGTCTTGTAATCGTAACGCAGAGTTATAACTTTTATTAGTAAGTCATAAGTTCTTTTAGTCGGTCTACCAGCTCTGGGTTGTATTTCTTACCGGCTTGATTTGAGATGTTTTTTATGGCTTCTTCTTTTGGCAGTTGATGTTCATATAGGAGATGATCCCACTCGTTACTTAAAGCTAGAATCTGGGCTTCAATAGAGAGGGCATCACCTTTTAAGCCTCTTGGCTTACCACTACCGTCATAATATTCATGATGGCCTAAGATGATCTCTGCACTGGCAGCATAAGCTGTTACAGCTTTCATGATTTGATACCCTTTTTCTGCATGACGATCCTCTATGTTGTGGGTTTTTGTTGTTGCTTCCAGACTATTTACTTTTCCGATATCATGGCAATAGGCTGCCCATTCTAGAGTTTCTATTCTATGTGAATCAAGGTCTAATGCCTTTGCCATGGTGGTGCTTAGGTCACGAACTCTTACGGCATGATCTTTTTCTCCAGGACTATCTTCAAAAAACTGATTCAAGGTCTTTTCAATCAAACTTTTATATACACTAAAACTTTCTGAGATTTTGTGACGATACATCTGGTCTTCCGCCTGTAAAAAAACACTTTCAATGGTAGTATTTTCTTCTGTTAGAGTAGCACTACCGATGGATACAGATAATGACACTGGGTTGCTTGGAAGCTTAAGGGTTTCTTCTTGAATTTGCTTGATGGTTTCTAAAGCTTTGTCTTCTTGAGCCGCTGTCATAAGCACAGCAAATTCATCTCCACCAATACGAAAACAAGTTTTAGCATCATCGATACAACGGTTTAATACCTTTGCAACGGCTTTAATTAACCCATCTCCTGCTTGATGACCAAAGGCGTCATTAACCAGTTTCAAACCATTTACATCAATTAGAATAAGTGAGGTTGGTAAAATAGGCCTTGATTTCAAGGCTTCTGTAGCACGATCAAAGGCTCTTCGATTGAATAAACCTGTTAATGGATCTTGGTAACTTAAATATTCAATGTAATCCAACTTCTCATAATGATCCGACATGTCTCTCAATACAAAAACATAACCGGAATCCTTTATCCTACTTTGATTATAAGCAATCGGAAGAATACTACCGTCCTTTCGTTGATACTCATAGGTGCCATGACTGTTACCTTGTGCTAAATGCTTTGAATCCATTCCCACCATGCTTGTAAATGATTTTCCTATGAGGGCGTCTTCTGATTGCTCCAGCAAAGTCTTTGCTGCCGGATTAACTAAGCGTACCACGCCATCAATGTCGGTCACAACCACACCATCACCCATGGCATAGAGTGTGGTTTTAAACTGCATTGCAATATCTTGATAGTGGTCATCAACTGTTGTAATCATTTGGTTAAAGATGGTTGTAAGATAGGCGGTCTCATCGGTGCCGGTAATCGGTAACTGAACTGTATAATTTCCTTTTGCTACAGCTTCTGCACCTTGTGCTAAGGCTTTTATGGGCTTGGTAATGTTATTAATTTCTTTATATAATATGACTGCAAAAATAAATAGAGTAAGCACGCCACCAAAAATGACAATCATGATTAAAGTACGTTGTGTAGTATCAAATGAGTTGGTGTTAAAAGAAATGGCCACCACACGATCATGATGACTTAATGGACGTGGTTTGGTATCCTCCAAATAAAACACATGACGGGTCCCATTCTCTAAAGGTTCTATAAAGCTGGTTTCTGATAAAGCCCGTTGGACTAAAGCAAGTGAGGTGTCTGTGGGTGTGTACACATCACCACCGTGGGAGTATTCATAGCCATAACGATCGTAGATATGAATGGCATCCACAATATCATAAACATCACTAATCCCTTTCATTCTCGCCACCGGGTCTAATATAGATACTAAATTCTCAAACCCTGGGGCGGTGTACACGATTTCAAGTAAAACTTTATGGTCATCTGCTGAGAGATAAGTGAACTTGTTGATGAGACCTGTACCGACATTGGTCCGGATACGTTCGTGAGCAATGGTATTCTCCAGACGTAGAGCATCTATTTTTTCACCAAGCTCTTCATCAAATGTTCTAAAATTAAAGTTCAAAGACGGTTGTATGGTGGTGTCGATGATGGTCGTGGTCTCATCAATAATGATGAGATCATAAGTATCTCCCATTGCGGCTTTGATGGCCTTTAAATCCACAGGTTTTTCACTCGCCTCATAAAGACTTTTAAAGGTCATGATGCCTTCTGCCATTTCTGTCTCAAGCAGTTGGTCCAACATATCGTAACCGCCATCGATAAGTTCTAGTACATGTCTTGTGCTAGATGCCACCGCTCGGACCTGATTGTCATATTCGGACATAAGACGGCTACGGGCAATGGCAAAACTAAAAACAGCCATTACGATAATAGCTAGCAGGAGCATGGGTAGTAAGCGGATCATCATGCGACTGCGCATGCTTTTATAGTTTTTTGTATTAGGGGTCATAGATGATACCTTTCTGTCATTATTTATGGAAAGGAAATGATACTTCTATTTTAACATCTCTTGTGGTTTCAGACAATCCTTGAAAAACTATGTAGGACTCACAATTAAAACTGAAATCGTGAGCCATACTGGTGAAACTATTCTATTCTTCTAAAAAGTATTGAACAAGTTTATCATATTCATCTTGTGCCGAATAACACATATCCGTAAGATATCCCTTTTCTAACTCAAATGTTTTTAAGCCTCGATAATAAAACTGCTTATGGCGCTCATTAATAATGAATGGCATGATTCCAAACCTCAAACATTCTTTAAACATAATAATTCTTCCAACTCTTCCGTTTCCGTCTTGAAACGGGTGTATACATTCAAACTTATGATGAAACTCTAAAATATCTTCAAACTCGACTTCATCCAATGCGTTATAGTCTATAAGTAGCTTCGCCATCTCACCTTTTACTTTTGATGGTAAAACAGTCTTATTATCCCCGAACATATTAGGTTTTTGCTTATAGTCACCTACACTAAACCAGTCTTTTCTGCTGTCTGATGTATTCGATTTAATGAGCTTATGGAATTCTTTTATTATTGATTCCGTTAATACTTGATCCGCAACGTCAATCATATAATCAAAACATTGGAAATGGTTGATCGTTTCGATGATATCATCAACCGGAGTCGCCTCATCCTTAGTCATTGCAATCGTATTTGTTTCATAAATATATCGTGTTTGATCTTCTGAAAGTACACTTCCTTCAATTCTATTAGAATTATAAGCCAATTTGATTTGTGTCTGATGATAGAGCCCACCTTTTAGCTTCATTTCTTTTTCTTCCCTAAAAAGTTTTAATAGTGGCTTTTCTAAATCATATTCCATTTGCATAATATCGCCTGGTTGACAACTTAATACTTTGCATATGTCCTCAATGACTTTCATGGAAATCGCCTCATTTTTTGATAGCTTTGCAATAGTTGCAGAAGATATTCCAAGTTTGTTTTTTAAATCCATCTTTGTAATTTTTCTTTCTGAAAGCATCTCAAATAATTTATTATATTGAATCGACATTAAAATCACCTCAATAACAGTATATCATGTTTCTTCATATATATAAATTTTATTATATATATGTTTAGATAATTAAGTTTCGAGTCTATTAAAAAATCGGCCAATCTGATAGAAGATCCTTTTGTTCTATATATTATTTGATAATACCTTCAAACAGCTTTTTTATTTCAATCATCACATCAGCATATGATATCTCTTTCGCATAATGATATTCTTTTTGCCTTTCTACTCATAGCAACACCTCCAAATAATGTTTTACCGTTGCTACAGTATTAAGTTGGTTAGCATAATCCATTAACAAAGAGTAATCTACTGATTTCAATTTCACGAAATGCTTCAAAGCATCATTTAATAATTGGATATCTATCCGGTTTCTACTTCTTAAAATATCACATATTGTTCTTTCAACATTATATGCCAAAATAGTATTTCCAAACATAGTTTTATAGTTTTCAATTCCTAATTGATGTAGCTCCTTTTTAATATAATAGATCTTAAATTTATCAGATATATTACTAACAACTTTGTATCCACTTGGTACTGTTGCTGAGTATTCAAAAGGCGTTCTATCTGACAACTGATGGATAAATAGCGCTGCTTCATGAGAGTAAATTAGTTTCGAGTATTTTCTCTGCATAGCATACATCTCATCTTCTACTTGATCAGCTCTCACATATATGCCACGATCAACTTTTTCTAGACTTCCTTCAGCGACCATCATTTGAAGATAAGCCCTTGGAATATCATATTTATTCAAGTCAGAACTTAATATGGTCCCGTGTCCATCCTTAATAAGGTTTTTGATTTTTTTATTGTAATCCATATTTTCACCTTCTTTACAAATATACTTATATTATACTGTATATAAGTATATTTGTAAAGGTAAGTGTCCTATAACTTATATTGTGAACTTCCAGAAATTTTACGACTAAAGCACCTGCAAGCGATACGATATCACAT
>NZ_JARGDP010000049.1 GCF_029210395.1 Petrocella sp. FN5
CTTTTTAATATTATATGAGGGGAGTTTTATGAAATGAACTAACTGCTATCAATGCTATGAACTGATTATAAAACAAAGTTATGGCTTTAAAGTGACCAAGTTGTAAAATAATTATGAACATTGCATTTCATTGTTGTAATATACGAAATTGTTAAGCTTTTGAATCAGATCTTGATTTTTCAGTCAGTTTCTAAATAACCCATGCTCTCAATAAATGTACCAAAAGCAGCAAGACCTACTTCTGACTGCTTAAATACACCGGAACAATCCAATACTTGGGCAAATCTTCGTCCCACAGCTTGCTCTAAAATCTGCTTAGCTGTTGCTTCATTACAAGTAAAGCCGACATCTTGAGTGATGGACTCAAACCAAGTAAAGTGATGAGGATATTTTTCTCTAACCAAATCCATGGAATGCTTACCCATTAATACTTCACGGAGATCAGAGAGGTCTAAGTCAAGTCTAGCCGGTAAAACCGCAAGCCCCATTACCTCAATTAGACCGATATTTTCTTTCTTTATATGATGCAAATGGCTATGAGGGTGAAAAATACCATCCGGATGTTCTTCATCCTTTCGATTGTTTCTAAGGGCCAAGTCCATCTCATACCAACCTTTATCATTGATTCTAGCGATAGGTGTCACCGTGTTATGGGGTACTATGCCTTCTTTTGTTTCTGTATATGCAAGAACGTCTACATGAGGATCATTATAGCTTTGCCAATGCTTAAATATCTCATATGCTTGTTGAACCAAAACCGACTTATCTATAGAAGATAGTCGAACCACGGACAATGGCCATGATAGCATTTCTAAACGTATACCCGGGACATCTGTACGCCCATAAGTACTTAGCACTTTGGCGTCCACCATAGGAAATCGATGCCTACCACCTTGAAAATGATCATGACTTAGGATGGATCCGCCTACAATAGGTAAATCCGCATTGGATCCAATAAAATAGTGGGGCATACTCTCAACAAAGTCTGCGAGACGTTTAAAAGTTTGAAGATTGATTTTCATGGGTTCATGGGTTTCTTTAAAAATAATGGCGTGTTCATTATAATAGACATAGGGAGAATATTGTAGATACCAGGATTCATCATTAAGCTTAAGAGGCAAGACTCGATGGTTGCTTCTGGCTGGATGATTTAGATTACCTTCATAACCTACATTTTCTAAGCACAGAAAACATTTCGGATAATTGGATTGTGGCTGATGCTTTGCTTTCTCAATATCTTTTGGATCTTTTTCAGGTTTAGACAAATTGATGGTAATTTCCATATTGCCATACTGGGTTTCGGCCTGCCAATACTTATTTAAGGCGATTCGGTCTGTTCGAATATAATTAGACATCTGACTCAGATGATAATAATAGTCTGTAGCCGCTTTACCACCTTTTTCGTCTTTGATCCTATTATATAATCGGTTCAATTCAGATTGTCTTGGCATAAGGGTTGCCATGATTTTCGCGTCCAAAATCTCTCGCTCTACAACGCTTTCCTCAATAACACCTAGCAGGACCGCTTCATTTTCAATCTTTTCTAGTATTCTCGTCGGCATCTCATCTTCCATGTACACCACCTTACCTTCGTAAGGTTCACTCACATTTAATAATGCCAATAATTGATTGCGCACCAGTGGTATATCAAGTGCTTCAATCATTTTATGCTGTAGACCAAATAATATGAGTTCCTCAATGTATTTTTTTATCATCTCCATTTATACTCCTTTATTGTAAGGTTTTATTAATCTTTATACCCTTTAGGGTGGGCTTGATGCCAAACCCAAGCTGATTTAATAATTTCTTTAACGGTGTCATATTTCGGCTTCCATCCCAGTTCTCTTATCGCTGCCTCTGCAGATGCAATTAAAGTTGCAGGGTCTCCTTCTCGTCTGTTTGTAACTACTGCCGGTATGGGATGTCCTGTTACCTCCCTTGCTATGCGAATGATTTCCATGACGGAGAACCCCTTACCGTTTCCAAGGTTATATATTCTACTGTCACCACCTTTTTGAAGCCTTCTGAGTGCCAAAACATGAGCATCCGACAAGTCCGTCACATGAATATAATCCCTGACACAAGTACCGTCTTTTGTTGGATAATCATTACCAAACACCATAATCTCCTCCCCTTGTCCATTGGCAACTTGAAGCACCAAAGGAATTAAGTGGCTTTCAGGCGTATGGTCCTCACCAATATGTCCTCTTTCATGAGCACCTGCAGCATTAAAGTAGCGAAGAGCTGTATAACGAATGCCATAGGCTTCGCCTGCCCATTTCAGCATTTTTTCTACCACCAGCTTTGATTCTCCATAAGGGCTTGTCGGCATTGTAGGGTCTTCTTCCTTAATAGGTATTTGTTTGGGTTCTCCGTATGTTGCCGCTGTTGATGAAAACACAATATATGGTATCTTATATTCAACCATTTTTTTTAATAAACATATTGTACCGTATACATTGTTTTCATAATATTTTAAAGGCTGATTTACACTTTCTCCCACTAAAGAGTAGGCAGCAAAGTCAATAACTGCCTCAATTTCTTCATTAGAAAACACTCTGTCTAAATCCGCTTCATCTCTTAAATCTCCTTTATAAAAAGTTACGTTTTCAGGTACTGATTTAAGATGTCCTGTAACTAAATTATCGAAAACCACCACCGCTTCACCTTCTGCAACAAGAGCCGCTACTGTATGAGATCCTATGTACCCTGCACCACCACAAACTAAAATCGCCATATTGTCCTCCTTTAAATCTTGCTTGCACCCTGACCTACACCTGCAACATAAAATGCAGGCGTTCGTCCTGTTAACGTCTCATAATGCTTACCTACTTCTTCTATAAATTGCTCTACTGCTTCTTCCTTAACCAAACTCACTGTACATCCTCCAAAGCCAGCACCCGTCATTCTCGAACCTATTGTGCCTTCGATTTTCCGTGCTTCCTTCACCATTATGTCCAAGGCATCTCCTGTAACCTCGTATAGATCTCTCAAAGAATCATGAGACTGGTTCATCAAATCTCCAAAACGGAGCAAATCTTCTTTTTCAAGGGTATCTTTTGCTTCTAGTGTTCTAAGGTTCTCATATACAGCATGTTCGGCTCTGTTTCTGACCACTTGATCCTCAATCAAATGTTTATTGTTCTCAAAAATCTCGCTATCCAAATTGCAGAGGTACTTTATATCCAGAACTTTGTTCAATTCAGCAACGGCCTTATCGCACTCACCACGTCGTTCATTATATTTTGAATCGGCCAGACCTCTTCGCATATTGGTATTGCTGATGATTATTTTTACGCCTTCTAGCTTAAGAGGTACATACTCGTACTTAAGTGTGTTACAATCCAGTAAAATAGCGTGATCTGCCTTACCCATGCCAACAGCAAATTGGTCCATGATACCACAATTGACACCTACAAATTCATTTTCAGCTTTTTGGCTCATCTTAATCAAATCCACTCTGTCCAGATGACACTCAAATAAATCATTAATCATAACCGCGGTCAAGACTTCAAGAGAAGCAGATGAAGATAAACCAGACCCATTGGGTATGTTGCCATAATACAGAACATCAAAGCCTTTTAGTGAAATACCCAAGTCCAAAAACGTTCTTATTACCCCTTTGGGATAATTGGTCCAATCATCCTCTTCTTTATATAGAATATGTCCCAACTCCACTGTCACCTTTTTATCAAAATTCAACGTTGCAAAGCTTACTTGATGGTCATCCCTTAATCGAACCGTGGCATAGGTGCCAAAATCCAGTGCACAGGGGAAAACGAAACCGCCATTGTAGTCGATGTGTTCTCCAATAAGGTTCACACGCCCAGGTGCAAAATAATGTTGTATTTCACCACCTTCACCATAAATGGCTTCAAAAGATACTTTCATGGATTTTTTTATTGTATTTTTCATCGTAGATTTCTCCTTCTCTTTATATGTTTGTCAGGTTAAGACTCCCTAATCATAAGTTTTGTTTCTAGGTAGGTTTTTTGGTTTTCTATATCTTTTGTGGTCATCATTTTGTAAATGCGGTTACCCGCTAATTGTCCAAGCTTCGTCATCTGCTGATCGACTGTAGATAGCTTAGGTTCGGTTATCATAGATACGATTGTATTATCAAAACCGATGATACGCATATCTTTTGGAATTGATAATCCTACTGCTTTGGCACCGCTTAAAGCGCCTACTGCCATCCAGTCATTACACGCTAATAGAGCATCTGGTCTTTCACCGGATAGAATATAATCCGCTACAGCTTCTTTAGCCTGTTCCACTGTTTTAATATCATTCCCATCCTTTATTCTTAGAATTCTGATTTCCATGTCATGCGCTTTCATGAATTCCAAATAAACCTCTTCCTTAATATCATAAGAATGACTTTTTTTGCCTCTCAAAAAAACAATTCGTTTACATCCCTCTGAAATCAAATATTTTAAGGCCATACGGGTACCACCTTCCCCGTCATTAAGAACATAACTACATCCAATACCTTGAGCATAACCATTTACCAACAATAGAGGTACTCGTTTAGCAAGTTCTTCAAAATAACCTGATACCACATTTTCTTTTCTTGGATCAAGGACAACCATGCCATCCACGCGGCGATCTACCAAGCTATGAATCACCTCGATTTCATTAGATGCTTCACCTTCTGTGTGACACAGAAAGGTGGTATACCCTTTTTCTTTCAAAATACTATCAACACCCTTAATAACTTCTGAAAAGAAAAGGTTTTCTATTGATGGCGTTAAAATACCCACCGTTTTTGTCGAATTTTGAATCAAACTACGTGCTAATAAATTGGGCTTAAACTTAAGTATATCAATGGCTTCTTCAACCTTTTTTCGCGTTGATGCCTTAACCGGATAGTTATCGTTAATAACCCTTGAGACTGTCGTAATGGAGACACCTGCTGCAGCTGCAACATCTTGTATAGTCGCTCTCTTCATGAGTTCCCTCCTTTTAGAAAAGGTTTTCTATATTTATTATAACATCTACTATCTTATTGTCAATATGGAATATCGTATACCTATTGACTTTCAAACATATTTTATTCATAATAAATGGTTAAGGTGTCAAAGCTTAGTTTTGACCCTTTAACCATGAATAGAGATTATGGTTCTTGGAGGTTCTAATGAAAAAAATTATACTTACAGGTGGTGGCACCGCAGGTCATGTTATGCCTCACTTAGCTTTATTGCCCTATCTCAGAGAAAATGATTACCACGTGGATTACATCGGTTCTAAGAATGGCATAGAAAAAAAAATCATTGAAAAAGAAGGCTTACCATACTATGGCATCGCTTCAGGAAAATTACGGCGGTATTTTGATTTAAAGAATTTTACAGATCTTTTCAAAATATTTTTTGGAACCCTAGAGTCCATCTTCCTAATGCGTAAATTAAAACCGAGCATGGTGTTTTCAAAGGGTGGCTTTGTAACCGTACCTGTCGTAATAGCTGCATGGTTAAACAAGGTTCCTGTGGTTATACATGAATCTGATATGACCCCTGGTCTGGCTAATAAAATCGCTTCTAAATTTGCCGTAAAAATCTGTACCACTTTTGAAAGTACCTTATCTTATATACCGGCTACAAAAAGTACCCATACCGGTGCACCTATAAGAGGCGAACTTCTTATTGGTAACAAGCAAATGGGCCATGCGTATACACACCTTGACCATAATAAAGCCATCTTAATGGTAACCGGCGGTAGCCTCGGTGCACAAAGCATTAATGACTGTCTAAGAAATAGCCTTCTCGAGCTAACAAAAACCTTTCATGTCGTTCATTTATGTGGGAAAGGCAATATAGATCATAGCTATGACCACCTAGAAGGTTACAGGCAGTATGAATTTGTTGGTAAGCACATGGCTGATATCTATGCTATGGCGGATGTCGTCGTAAGTCGGGCCGGTTCTAATACCATCACCGAACTGGTGGCTCTTAAGAAGCCTCATCTATTAATTCCTTTGCCAGCGGCACAAAGTAGAGGTGATCAGCTTCTTAATGCTGATGCTTTTGAAGCTCTTGGCTACAGCATGGTACTACAGCAAGAGCATCTAACACCTAAGACCTTAGTAAAATCCATTCATTATCTATACCAACATCCCAATGTTTTTGTAGACAAGATGGCCAAGTATGCTTTTGCCGACGGTACCAGACATATTCTAAATGTTATTGAAAGTTTAGTGACGCATAAAATATAAGCACGACTACAAAAAGTACCGGATGCCTATGAATGATTCATGAGCATCCGGTACTTTTCTATGGGCTTATCTCTATTTCATTCCTTAGATTTCTTTAGATATCTCTGAAACCAGTTCTATCATCTGATCATCTGAAAATGCCTTGGTCTTCCACTTAAAATTAATCCCATCGCCTTCGAATCTGGGAATCAAATGAAGATGAAAATGCATGACTGTTTGTCCGGCCGCGATCCCATTATTTTGGAGTATGTTTAATCCATCGCACTTTAATACTTTTTTCAATGCTTTTGCAATAACCGTCGCTAGAGCAAACATCTTACCAGCCGTTTCTCCGTCTAAATCATAGATATTCTCAATATGCTCTTTCGGTAGTATTAGTGTATGGCCGATGCCTGATGGAAATTTATCCAATATGACCCGAAAATCGCTGCTTTCAAATATGGTTGCTGAATCCAAATCCCCTGATGCAATACTACAAAACAAACATTTACTCATTTTATGCTCCTTTCATTATACCTTTTCTTAAAATAACCTTTACTTTCTAGAACGCAAATAGCTGATCCAGTTTATACAATAAGGTAAAATTGCCTTTGGCTTTAATCTCACCTGTCATAAAAGCCCTTTGCACCGTCAATCTACCTTCTGTTATTTTTTTCATGATATCATGATTGCAGTTCATGACCACATCTGCCTCTTGATCTGTACCAAATTTCGATTTAAGTTTCGCACTTTTAAAGTCAAGAATAAAGCTTTCATTCTTTTTATCCTCAATAACCCAACTGATGATACAATCCGGAAAAGTCTTGTCCGGTTTGAATTTATATTCAAATAGCTCCGGATAGGTTTTCTGTACCAATCCACCTTTGTTAGAAAGACGTTCTTTAAAAAGACTTGCAATATCTTCAATGTCTTTTTGTTGCTTTTCTATAAATTCATCGTAATTGGAAATCTGCGATTTTGTTGCGGACGTCTTGCCTTCAAAACCTTGTTCTTTTCCGATGCCTTCCCCTTCAGATTCAATCTCACGTTCACCTTCATTACTTGGCACATACAACTTCATGAGTATTTTATTGTCTCTAATGCTGGTAGGTAGAATATTTCTTTGCTGATTTAATACGCGATAGTAATCCTCTGCTTTTTTATCAATTGCATTCAATAGATTTTTATCTGTTTCAAGGTCTGCTGAGTTCTCTATACTTGCACATAGAGTTGTACCTTCTACACCACCAAGGATATCCCAAGATTTTAATAAATGGCTTAAAGCATCTCTTTCATAGGCTTGCTTGCTGATAGCGATACCAAAAAGATAAACACCTTCAAAACAAGCAAATTGGCCGCTATCATAACATTTATCCAGAAAACTTTGCATTAAACCACCAATACCGTACCATGTTATTGTTGTTGCAAGTATAACACCTTCTGATTCACTAAGCGCTTCAAAAAAATCTTCCATGTTATAGCCATCTTGATACAAATCTAGTCTTTTCACACTAACATTTAATTCCGTTAGAACACTACTGACTCTTTCTGCAGCAACTAAGGTTGGATCATTGGCCAAGTTATTGCCACCATAGATTAAAATGACTTTTCTCTTGCCGGAAACTCTAGGTTTTCTCTGCTTTAGAACAATCTTCTTTTTTACAGGTGGTTTTTCTTGTAACTTAATGGATCCCATTTTTATTTTTTTAGCCATTTCTTCTTCTACTTGGTTCTCAGCCTTAATGTCTGATTTAAAATCACTTAAATCTTTTAAAAGTTCTTCTGATTGTGTTGCTCCAACAAATGCAGTTTCACTGGGATGGGGGAGTAAGATTTCTTGATAAGCCTTATCGTGTATGTGAACAGTCATTTTGATTCCCATATCTTCACTTTTTACCGGTTCAAGGTTATGCATCACTCTATGGCTTGTTGGTCCCAGTGGAATAATAAGCATAGGCTTGATTAATTCAATTTCTCTATGTAAAAAAGGTAAGAACATCTTGATTTCATCATCTTCTAAGTTTCTAGATAAGATGCGACCGGTTTTTGCATTTACTTTATAAGGTCGATACTTAACAGCATAGGTAAGATAAATATCTTCTCTTTTCATAGCTATACGCTCTAAAAAAGCATCAAAAGCTTCACCGCCACCACCTTCGAAAAAATTACCTGTTGCTTCTTCTTCCGCCGATGGACAAGGCGCTATAAACATGATTTTGCTATTTGTATTACCGCTTCCGGCGACCAAACTATGAATGTCTTTTGTTTTTTCAGTTATATACGCTGAGCATTCTCGCATCAACTCTTTGATTGCCAACTGCTTCATGTGATTCTCCTCATAGTACATCCGTTTTTTGTGCTGGTTTCAAAAGTATATGGGTTAACATAATCCCACCGGCAAAGCCACCTACATGAGCCAATATATCTACATTGGGGGTCAAAACCGAAAAAACGATACCAATACCAAACATAACCCAAAGGATATAGCTTGAGACCCCATCAATGGGTTTCTTAATCTTATTGGTCACCACCAATAAACTACCAATGAGTCCGTAAACAGCACCACTTGCTCCGGCTGCAACCGGGTACATGCCACTAACATATGCACCTCCTAGACTCATCAAGGAACCTAATAATCCTGATCCCAAATACACTAACATATATTGCCATATTTTTAGATATCGTTCAAGACGGTAGCCAAAAATATAAAGACTGAACATATTATAGAAAAGATGAACCACACCAATATGTAAAAACATAGCTGTAACAAGACGGTAGTATTCACCTTCTAACACAACCAGTGGGAAACTCATTGCACCACTTCTAACTAATGTCTCTATTTCTAGTGAGCTACCTTCAATCTCCATACTTACCCATATAGCGATATTGATCGCCATCAACACCCAAGTTATCCAAATGGATGCCTTTCTTGGTTTTAACTTATAATAGGTTGTTTGTTCATTATTTAATATTTTTCTTACTTCCTTATCAATCTTGAGTATGTTTTTAAGTTGACGCTTAGGAATCTGCAACTTTCTTGTATTCTCATTGATAAACCAAACCACATCGATAAATTTTTCACTAAGGTCCGGTACAAAGTTAAAAGCATCATATAGGACTTGTGTCTCTTTTGCTATAATCAAATTAAGTAAAACGACCTTATCCGCTTCAGTTTTACTAAACTGCTGCATAGTTAATTGCTTATATTCCAAATACCGTTCTGGGTCAAGGGCAAACTCCGGTCCAAGCTCTATCACATTAATGAGATAAAGATTACTCTTATCATAGACACCGTACATGGTTACGTTCTCAATATCTGTTGGAATCTTCTGATACTGTCTGTTCTTAAAATAGTCATTGATCTGATTATACAGGGTTTTTTCCATCATCTATCACCTCTTTTGGTCCTCAATATCTTAATCCATCAAAAGATATTGGAAGACCTATACTCATATTAAATGATATTGGGCCAAAGGGCAAGAATAAAGATAAGACTATTTTTATAACCCAAAAACAAAAAAGGCTAGAACATGGTCAAATCTCATTGTCTAACCTTTTTCATTTCATTGAAATTGCTGAAAAAGTTAACGTTTTCGGCAATCTCCTTTGAGGGCGGTTGTTCTTTTTATAATTTTTTATATCGATTTATCACATGCACAAGCACCAGTACTTTATTCTTAATCATTACTTGTTCGAGTAATCATCACTGTTGCTGTATTTGAATCTGCCAATCCATCATTTGCTTTATAAGTAAATGTATCTGTATTTGCTTCATTCCCAGAGGTCGCTGTGTAAGTATAGGTGCCATCAGCATAAAGAATCAGCGTACCATGTACAGGGGCTTCTACTAAAATAAATGTCATCGCATCTCCATCGACATCAGTAGCTGTAACACTTGAAGAGTGGTTCTCTCCAATGGTAACAGTAAACGCACTGTCAATTGCCACTGGCGCATCATTAACTGGTGTAATGGTGATGCTGACTGTATAGTTAATTCCTTGAGATGATTGATAGACAAAGGTATCATTTGATACAAATCCTAGAGTAGGCTGGCGGTGAGCCATATAACTAAATGTTCCATCAGCGTTAATAATTAACATCCCATATTCAGGACCAGTTACAAGAGTATAGGTTGGGCTACCTTCAGCTACCACTCCGTTGTGTGTGCTACCTTCAGCTACTGTAAAAGAATCAGAAGGTTCCGGCGGTGTTTCAACTTTTGTCCAGTTGCCTGTCTGGGTTCCGGTATAGGTGCCTGCACCATTTGCCTGGTATGCATCTCGGAACCGGTTGTTAATCGGATCTCCGAACAGACCTGCTAACAGGTTATCCCCCAGGGTTACATTTGTTCCTATGGTAATGGTGGTCAGTTGATTTCTATGCAGGGCATAGTCTTTAATCTCCACTTCATCACCAATACTTATACTAATTAGATCATTCTCCCAAAAGGCAGTGGTGTTAACTATTTTTAGCGAAGCAGGTATGGCCAGATCACTAAGCAGATTGTGAGAAAAAGCCTGATGACCGATTTCTTCTAAAGTTGAATTGAATTCAAGGCTGCTGATCTGGTTATTGTCAAAAGCCATATCTCCGATGTAAGCTACGTTGTTTAGATCAGCGGCAATAATAGCAGTAATCTGGTTTTGGCTAAACGCATTCTCCTCAATGCGGGTGATATGATCAGGAATGGATATCTGAGTGAACTTGTTTTCTCCAAACATCGCCCTAGGTATGGATGTTATCCCATAGGGAAGCTGGGGAATCTCAGTGAACTCATTTAGATAAAAAACGTTGTTTCCTATGGATATAACACTTTCTGGGATGTCAATGTAACTCAACTTGTTAGTATGGAAAGCTCCCTCTTCAATGGTAGTCACCCCGTCTGGTATAATAATACTTTCAAGAAGATTGTTTTTAAAAGCATCTTGTCCAATTACTTCAAGACCTTGACTCAGTTCAACGGCAGTAAGCAAATTTTCACGAAACGCCGCTTCTTCAATGGTCTTAACATTAGATGGAATAGATAACAGCATCAGTTGATTACTACGAAATGCATCTTGGCCAATTGATTCCAAACTATTAGAAAGGGTTAAAGCTTGAATACTGTTGTTACGAAAGGCACTTCTACCGAGAGTAACAAGACTATTGGGAATCACTAGGGTAGTAAGATCGTTTCCTCTGAAGGCTTCTCTTCCTATGCTAGCAATCCCATCAGGCATTATCAAAGTTGAAAGGGTATTGCTTCGAAAAGCATAGTCTTCTATGTGTTCCAGTGAACTTGGAAGGGTTACACCTATCAATTTGTTAGGAATAAGTTCGTTCGGGTTATCCACTGTTCCAAAGTCAAATGCACTTTCACCGATTATTTTAACTGGAATATTATCTCCCAGTAAAGCCGGAATGACTGGATGGAGAATTTCCGGCAAATCGCCACTCTGCCCTTTCGAAAAATACTTGGTGATTGTACCTGTTACGCTATCGAACATAAAATAAGCCGCAGAGGTTGTTGACTCAGGCTGTGACCCTGGAGCCGGAGTTGAACTGCCGCTGCTTCCACTAGAAGGAACACTAATGACTACTTGGTTTTTATCTAAAAGGCTGTTTCTTTCTGATCCTTCCACTTTCTTTACTGTACTGCTACCGCCTTCGAAAATAGTGCCGTCGCCGTCCACTTTGGCTTTCTCGATAATGGTGTCTTCGGAGGTTTCCAGTGTGGTCTTTTTTGCAGCGCCCGTAATCAGTAGTTCATTGATTTGGGTCTCGCCCCGGGTAATGATGCGTACGTTAGGGGCTGTGATGATGACTTTGTCATAGAAGCCATCTAGTATGACTATCTGTTCTTCTGCTTCTTCATCTACTTCAACGCTTAGTCGATTTTGGCCTGTTACCACCACTCGGACTGCTCCAGATGGCGTCCGTTGAATAAGGATGTTGCCATAGCTGCCTCCATTAATATATATACTGTCTGTTCCGCCACCTTGAATATATGTGTCCCCTTCTACTCTTACATTATTTAATGTTACTTCCCCTTCTCCTACTTCTTCTGTAATGATTAAATCTCCGGTAATGGTTATATTTTGCAGGATTGAACCATCGGCTTTTATAATAACGTCTCCGTCGTATAGATCGGTTCCCTCTTTTGGACCATAGGTGCCTACTTCCTTGATAATCCAAGTTCCATCATATAAAGCCCTATCTAATGATATCAAGGCCTCTGCTCTGGTGATCGGTTTTTCCGGTTTAAAGCTTTCGTCTGGATAACCACTCATATACCCTGCTTCTGCTACTGCTCCAATTTGCCCTTTGCTCCAAGCAAGCATGCCCTGAGCATCCGCAAAGATATTTGCATGACTTGGATTGCTTTCTAAGCCTTTTATCTTAGATATTATGATTGCTGCTTCTTGTCTTGTTATAGCGTTATTCGGTTTCATTGTTCTATCCGGATAGCCCTCTATATAACCTACTGCTTTGGCTATTTTTATTGCCTTTGTATACCATGCATTTTCTGAAACATCATGAAACTCAATCATCTCTTCTTCTACAAAACCAAAGGCCTTGTTCGTTAGTGTCATAAACTCTGCCCTGGTAATTAGATTGTCAGGCTTGAAGCTGCCATTTGGATATCCATTAGACAGGTCTTTACTTAACCATTCGCTGATTACCTCTTCGCCCCAGTGATTCGTCACATCATTCACCTGGGCAGCAAACGTATTCGTTAGAGGTGTCAGTATTAATAGTAATACTAAAAAAAGACTTATAATACGTTGTTTATTAATTGTTAGCAATTTTTTCATATTTTCCTCCCAATACCATGTAAATGTACATGTTTTTTAACTAGCTTTCCTGAAATTCTTCATAAACAATTTTTGCATTGATGTGTTTCTTTAATTCTTCGTATACCTCTTTTAAATCAAGTTTCTCTTGAAAATCCCCTGTTAATATCTGGCTTCTGGTCATGATTGTGATATTAGACTTTTTTTCTTGTGTGAGCGTAATGGAGATCAATTCATTTCCTGTTGCAACTATTGGACCTCTTGTTACGTCTCCAATAGGCAACAGTTTAATGCCTTCTCTCGTTGGTGAAAGATAATAGTTTGCGGTTTCATAAAATCCAGTTTTTAATTTGATTTCATATTCCATAGCACCACCTCAACTTGATTATATAAATAACTGGTAAAATAAATTGCAAAATAAGGGTTTTGTCATTGTCAAACGTCTTGACATGCTTCATGTCAAAAAGCTAATAATATGATATTTCATGAGGTATTAGGGGGTGGTAACCGGATTGACTTTCATGTTAGCGAAAAAATACTGTCGGATAAGGAAAGATTGAAAAAACACTAAGTTTTGATATTATAAGTTTTTTAAGAAATCAAAAGACGTATACAGAGATGTATTCCACCTTCGTTTGATACATGGACGTATCAACGAAGGTGGAATACAATGTAGTTATGAAAGGGTTTTTAGCCAACGAACTTAGATATACTACAATTAAGTATCCAGAATCTAAAAAGGACTGACTTATTAAGCATGGTTTCAGAAGTCCAATGCTGAAGAATTATCCTTATGAGATTTTTGAGGACAACTCCTTGTAATCATTTATTCAAATAATGACATGGCCAAAATCCTTCAGATGCTGCTGCTTCTTTGGTTGCAAAGACCTGAATCAAATTGTCCCTTTGTTCATGGGTACATCTATGGTCACAATAATAGAAAGAACCGTCCACCATATCTTCATAACCATTTATAGCTTGTATTTTCAAAACATTGCTTTGATGGAAAGAAAAGAAATCTAGGAAAGCGCCATATCCAAGGGGCGCTCCCTGAATACATGCCATTAGACCAATATCATCTAAGCTTCGACTCCAAGGATCGTTATCCGCTATAGGTACTATAAATTCATATAACATGCCTTGTTGCTTCGCCCATTGATTATGGCCAATAACGGCATCTCTCAAACCTTCTTCAACGGAAGTGACTATGGTTCTTTTTCTTATTTGTTCAAAGTTCACTTCATTAATGCCTGAAGGTTTATGAACAATGGATGCAAAATTTCCCTTTTCCACCTCCCAGGTCTTCATGTCCACAATCTCAACAAAATCATCTAAAGTCATTTTCATGGTAAAATCCAAGTCCTCATAAATATATGGCTTTTTTTCACTTAGTACCGGCATATGACTCACTACGCCTGATACATCTGTGACCTGTTTGGTGCCATAAAGATAGTAACCGTCATAGCCAATAATCACAATTGCCACTATGTATTGATTGAATTGGTGCTTTGCCGTATCGCTAAAAGCTTTAAAACCATAATGATAGGTTTTCAAAAAAGCTTCAATAACTTCTTCTGTCTCAATACTAATGTATTTTCTTCTACTTTCATCATAACTTTTTTTAGAATACGTTTTTAGGACATAGGTACCATCTTCTATAGCACTATTTATGATACGCTCATATTGATTTTTCAAACGTTCTCTTTGAGCTAGGCGATGGGTGTTAAAATTATGAATCATATAAAAGGGTAAGGTTATAATCGTAAATAGTATGGCAAACTTAATAAGATTCATGTCTTACCATGCCACCCCCTCTCACAATAAGAGTAGGATAACTAGAATCCATTCCGTGAAGTATCTGTCTTACCATCTGACTTTTAGTTGGTGTGACATTTTGAACACTTACAAAAAACATATCCCCTTGGTTCATAGGATAAAAACCACCTGTATTTAGCACAGCTTCAATATCATCTTTATAGAACCCCTCATAACTAATGTGATAATCCTCCATGAACAACCCACCCTCATTATAAACTGGTACATACACCTTTTCATAATGTTCTAAACTTATACTATAACCATTTCCTGTCTGATCTAAGGCTCTTAAAAATGCATGATATGCAGATGCATCAAGTCCACCGATGTCTCTTACACTGTCCGTCATTTGATTGAGTTGTGTTGTAATTATATTGTAGCTGATGTTGTCTTGACGCTCATACAAGTTCATGATTGGAACAACGAACATTAATATTACCGACAAAATAATCCCCAGTATTTTCCATAAGACTTGCTCCATCCTTGGCCTCCATTAATAGCTTGAATATTCGATGCTGATTATCTTTCCCTGATGATCTACTGTTATTTCCGGGGAATATGTATAGGATCCAAGATTATTCATTGCCTTTCTAAGACTTTGTATACCGACATGGTCTGTCACGATTGGAAACAAAACACCATCTATTTTAATGTCTAGTGCCCCACTCTTGTCAATCAGATACGATTCGTCACCCATCTTTTGATTTTTACCCTTATTGTCCATATCTGTTATCATAAAAAATAAAGTACCTATAGAAACATCTTTATTTACAATCTCCTCTGTACCTTTTACAATTTGTCGGTCGAGTTGTAAGTGGGCATCCGCCACCTTCATATACTTGGTTATTTTTTCGTCCATTCTGAAAAAAACACTTAAAGCAAATATAAAAATCATAAACCCAAATGACAGTTCTAGAACCCGTTCTATATTGTCATGCATCATTATTGTTGTTCAAACCGTATCGCCCTTACGATACCATTAACATCCGTCACCACAGTAGCATAGAATTCCCCATAAGGGTTAATATAAGCTGTTGCATTGTTTTTGTCTTGTGCAGATTTCAACATGTTGTTGGTTGTACCTTCAGCAATCGGGGACAAAGTGCCTGTATCAGCTGATCCAGTAGACAAATAGTAAGTGGATGAACCACCTTTTACTACAATCACTTGCATTTCGTCCGGTGTCGCCTTATAGCTTTTTATCGCATTAATGACCTGTGTTCCGCTAACATACTGATTGTCATATACCCCATATGCTGCATTTGCCAGTTGCTGTGCTTGTTTATCCAGATTATTCATACTTTCATCTGTCATTTTTGATGCTTTTCCGTAGGCCGACATTCCAATTGCCACAACCGCAACAAAAAGTAGTATACTTACTCCAATCCATAAAGCTTTTTGAATATTACCGTCCATTCCATACACCCCCATATTAGATTATTATTATAGCTGCATCATTCGGTTCAAGTATGACTCCATATCTGCCATACTGCTTATAATCATGGGATAAATCATATAAAGTAGTATAAAGCCATATACCGGTGCAAATCCTATGATTTTCCCTAAGTTCACTTTCTTTTCTACGACCTGATCATTGGTTGTTTTTCTCTCCTCCAGATAATGGCTTTTCTCTGATTCAAGTTCATCAAAGGCTTGTTTAATCGTTATGTCTTGTGCTGCTAGTATTAGGCTGTCCACCAGACGTATAAACCTTGAATCATCAGATGTATCTCTTAGGTTTTTTAATGCATCCACCATACCTGAAGAAGTGTTATTAATGCAATCTTGAATGGGTGCTTTAAAAGTATAGGCATATAAGGCCATCCATTCGAGGACATCCATAAGAGACAGGCGCTCGTGATTCATTAACATCAACAATATGGTACTAAAACCCATAACCTCATCTTCCACATCAAACCTTAGAATTCTTCTTTGAAAAATCAGCATAATCTCAGGAATGTTGTAAGATAAGATACCTATGATAAGTATAAGTAGTACTTCCCACCATTTTATGTATTGATCTATAAAAACTCGGTGTTTTTTCATGATTCGCTGTGCCATTCTTTCGCTTTCTGAAACAGGAATGCCACTTTCTTCTAATACATGGATTACATCTTCTAGTTCCATATTTCGGTTCATTTTATGTAAGTAACTTCGGTCCTTCTTCGTAATGGCTTCAGCCTCCTTAAGCGCTGTTTCAGAAAGTTGACCGCCTAAAAAATAATCCGGTATCGTCGGTGCTGTCAAAATCATTTTTTTAGTATTCATTTGTAGTGCAATAATAACCATCAAAGCCACCATACACCCTGTAAAAAAATACAGACACTTCCTAGTAATAAATGCTTCCACATCTAAATGACTGGCACTATTTTTAAGCTTAAGCTTCAGTCTGTAATAGTGTCCTTTATGATATGCCGGCTTAATAAAGTCAACAATTTGGTAGAGACCTTTTTCATAAAGTGTTTTTTCCAGTACCTTCTTTTTATTGACCACCGTTTTTTGATCATCAAACTGCTGAATCTTTCTAAGCAGGAAATAAGCAAGTAGTACCATCATAATGATGAACATTTCAAGAAAAAAACCGGCCCTGCTATCATAAAAAACTTTCATAGGCATAAAGTAACCACTAGCCCAACGCTTTACCGGATTAATAAAAAATAGCGGTAAAAATACAATAACATTTAAACTCTTTAGAGCATAATTTAACTTCTCTCTTTTACTTAGCTCAATCCTAATTTCGCCAGTCAAATCTCCTATGTTTTTCAAAAAAACACTATGCCCATCAACTTTTGTATCTCCATATTCCATGGTGATATAAGCCAGTCCTAAAAACATTTTCAAAAATTTATTGGGTGCTGTCTCATTATATGCCAATATTTCTTTTTCAACATCCTTTGCCCTTAGAACATCATGAATCCGTTCTCCTTGAATACATATTTCATAATGATCTTCACCTAACTCTTGACAAGCATCATAGACTGCTTCGTCAATCATATGAGTTTCATAATATTTATGCCTAACCATGTCATTGAACTTGAGTTGTTGATACAAGAGTCGATTCTTAAGGCGCTCGACTAGAAAGTCGATTACAGTCTCAGATAGAAGCCATATTGCTAAAAAAAGAAGCATAAGCAATATAGGTTGCCTTGTTATAATAATCATACCCGCCATTAAAAACACCATAAGTACCATAATTGTCAGATAAATTTTGACTGTTTTTTTGCGAATGACCCGTTCATTCGTATGTCCAATCATTTCTATTCTAAGTCGTATATTGGCTATTTTATGTCTTGTAAAGCAAAACCCTGATAATAACTTGTACATTCGCAAATAATATCTATTGACCTGTTCCTGATTTTGTTTCACCTTTAAATGTAGCTGCCTTTTTTTCAACCTTTTATCTATGACTTTGGCTATGAACATCAATCCAAAAGCCATTATCATAAGCATGACACCTATAAACATCCATAACTCATAATCCATTAAACGCAACCCCAATTCTCATTTAGAAATAGAAGAAAAGCCTGATAATCCGCCTTGGACATATTTATTTCCATCTCCTTAATGGTATCCTTACTCATTCTGTGCGCCGTTTTATAACGTCCCTCATCATATACTACAATATCTCTACTTTCATACTTTTTCCGGTCTGTCATACGTGTGAAGTAATCCGTCATCGTGTCCATGAAAGCACTTTGTTGATCTGCCTGATTTGACTTTTCCCTATAGTCTCTACTATAAGGTGCTTCAAGCTCTAGTGCTACGATTTCAGTTATTCTGGAGATATACCTTTTGCCATCTCCATCCCGTTCTAAGTGAATATCAAAATCTAATACGCTCACCACCTGTTGCTCAGCAATTTTTTCATCTCTAAAAACTTCACATTTCAAAAGGGAATTTCTTAGAGATAGAACCAAGTCTTTTACAGATTTGGCATGATGGGTAAAGAGTGTGAATAGAGATGCCACTTGGGCCATTTGCAACATCCATACTGCAACTTCATCTGTAGCAATCTCACCTAAAATACTTACAGATCCATCGGTCTTTTTCTGGACATCCATTCCTGCTTGCCCAGTTATGGTGGATGTTTCTTTGAAAGTTAATATGTTTCGCATCGGATATACTTTTCTAAGATGTAACTCAAAAGCCATTTCCTGAACACGTAGCGTTAACGTACCATAAATGGCCTCTACCATTGCCATTAACAAAGTTGTCTTACCTGAACCTTGAGAGCCGGTTATGGATATTATTCTAGCACCTTTAATCAGATAACGAATTGTTTCTATAGCTAGTCCAGCATATTCATCTGAAATTAGCTCTTCTAATGTCACATTAACAATATGAAACTTTCTGACAAAAAATGCCCATGATTCCGAGAAACCCGGCCTGAC
>NZ_JARGDP010000005.1 GCF_029210395.1 Petrocella sp. FN5
AAATCAAGTTACTCGATAACGACACTGTCTTCCCCATCGATTTCTACTAAATGAACGGAAACAATTTCTTCTTTGGAAGTCGGTACATTTTTGCCCACATAATCTGCTCGAAGTGGTAATTCTCTATGTCCTCTGTCAATAAGGGTTGCAAACTGAATCTTCCTAGCACGTCCCGCATCCATAACCGCATCTAGAGCAGCTCTACATGTTCTTCCTGTATAGACCACGTCATCCACAAGTACGACGATATGATCATTTACATTTATATGTAGCTGATTATTAACGACAGGCTGTATACTTTTCTTCTCCAAATCATCCCTGTAGAAGGTAATGTCAAGTGAATCAAAAGGCACTTTAAATCCCTCTATTTCTTCAATTTTATTTACAATTCTTTTTGCAAGTGGTACCCCTCTTGTTTTAATACCAAGAATTACGACATCGGATACGCCCTTATTGTTCTCAATGATTTCATGAGCGATACGTGTAACCATGCGTCCTATGGCTTGTTGGTCCAATATGTATTTCATAGTCGTATTCCTTCCTTATTAGCAAATAAAAAGACTTCTTATTAAACAACATAATAAGAAGCCGTAACAATTACGATCGACAACCTCTTATTAGTCTCACGGAACTAATTTAAAAAGATTCTAGTTAATTAAATTTGAGTTTTTTTGATGCTTTAACCAAACATGGTTAAAGGACAAAACATTAAATATAATTTAACATAGAGTTCTATAATTGTCTATGTTTTTATGATGAACATGCTTTATTTTTTATATCCAAGACGTAACAATGCATTTTCAAAGTCTATGGGTCGTGATGCAGTAAAGGACATATACTGGCCTGTCGATGGATGTATAAAGCCGAGCGTCTTTGCGTGAAGCATCTGTCCCGGCAACTTCATATGGCTGTTTCTAGGACCATATAGAGGATCTCCAAGTAGTGGATGATTGATACTGGCCATATGCACACGAATCTGATGGGTTCTACCCGTTTCTAGTTTGAGTTCAACATGTGTAAACCCATGTTCTAATCGGTTTAGGACTTTGTAATGGGTAGTCGCCTCTTTACCGTTTTTAAAATTAATCGACATTTTTTTTCGGTGAATAGGATGTCGACCAATAGGTCCTTCTATAGTCCCAGTATCCTCTTTTACATTATTATAGACGATGGCTTCATAGAGACGATCTACTTTGTGTTCTTTAAGCTGTTCTGCAATATGTACATGGGAATGGTCATTCTTACACACAACCAAAAGTCCTGTAGTATCTTTGTCGATTCGATGGACGATTCCTGGACGCAACTCTCCATTGATTCCGGAAAGACTTGTTTTACAATGATGCATGATACCATTAACTAAAGTATCTTCGTAATGACCAGGTGCAGGATGTACAACCATGTCAACTGGCTTATTAATAATAAGTAGATCCTGATCTTCATAAACGATATCCAGAAACATAGGTGTTGGTGTAATTGGGACTTCTTTAACAGCGGGTATGATCAGCTTTATGGTGTCCCCCATATGAACCTTATAATTGGATTTGACTGGTAACTGATTTACAGTAACTTGTTCCTCAATAATCCACTTTTGAATATGAGACCTTGTTATATCGGTCAACTTTGAAGTAAGGAATTTATCAATTCTTTCACCTGTTTCCTCTTTAGTTACAACAAATTCTTGATTATTCATGACGATCACGTAACCATTTCTTAATATCTAAATCATCTTCATTGTAATGAAACAATACAAGGTAAATAAGTGAAAAGCATGCGATGACCACTAAGATATCTGCCACATTGAAAACAGGAAATTCAAACCAGTGAAAATGAAACATATCGACTACAAAGCCATCACGTATTCTATCAATAAAATTACCTAAAGCACCTGAAAATAAAAGAACCATCGTAACCCTCAAAGGTATATATAGTTTTTGTCTTGGAAGAATATAATAGATCATAATCATGACCAACATCGTTATAATTGTAAAAAGGGCAAAAATAGCAATTTGATTTTGTAGCATACCAAAGGCTGCGCCACGGTTTTCAACATAGGTAAGTTTAAAGATGCCATCAAGAACAATGATGTCATTTTGATGTTTTAAGTGTGCGATGGTCCACCATTTTGTCCATTGGTCAAAGCCAACCAAAGCTATTATGCAAATTATACTTGTTATAAACATACGAAACACCTAATTAAGGATTGCCTTAATACCTTCCATAATCAATTTCTCTTCTATATTATTGTCCATATAACAGGTTCCTATCCTTTTAAGGAGAACAAAACTAAGCTGATGATGCTTGGTCTTTTTGTCAAAAAATAACTCTTTATAAATAGCCTCCGGTGATAAATCTGCAATGCCAATTGGAAGATCATATAAACCCATTAGAGAAGATATTCTATCCAAATCCTGCTGAGTTAAATCACCTAGTATGTAACTTATGTAAGAAGCTGCCATCATACCAAGTGCAACGCATTCTCCGTGAAGACGTTCAAAATCCATTAATCTTTCAATCGCATGTCCGATTGTATGACCAAAATTAAGCGTAGCCCTAAGACCTTGCTCTTTTTCATCTTTTGATACAATATCTGATTTTATTAAACAAGATGTTTTGATTAAGGCTGTAATGGCTTCATGATTCAGACTTTTAATGTCATCAACACGACTTTCTAAAAATGACATGTAAGCTTCGTCTTTAATCAAACTATGTTTAATGACCTCACCCATACCTGAAGCAAATTCTTGGACAGGTAAAGTTCTTAAAGTCTTCGTGTTAATAAATACCATTTCAGGTTGATGGAAAGCCCCAACAATATTTTTATAGCCATTAAAATCAATCCCTGTCTTACCACCGATGCTGCTGTCAACCTGAGCCAATAGACTCGTGGGTACTTGGATAAAATCAATACCACGCATATAGGTGGCCGCCGTAAATCCAACCATATCCCCTACCACACCACCACCCAAAGCAATTAATAGAGATTGGCGGTCAAATTGATGGGTTATCAAAAAATCATAGATTAAGTTAATCGATTTATAATTCTTATTAACTTCACCGTGAGCAAAATCAAAAGATAAAACTTCGATATTAAGTCCTTCAAGGGTGTTTTTAACTTCAGATGTGTATAAAGGTGCAACGTGATCGTCGGATATAATCGCAATTTTACTGTAGTTTTTCCTAAGTTTCAATATTTGTTCACGTAAAGGTTCAAAAGAAGCCTCAAAATGTATGGTGTATTTTTTTAGTGGTGTTTCTACTTGTATTGAATTCATATGCCCTCCAAATAAAACTGCCTAAGCTTACTTAGACAGTTGTTTGTGCGTATTTGTGATTATTTATGACTCAAGGGTCTCATCACTTTCAACATTTTCCACTTCATCATCTGTTTCTACATCTTCTTCAAAGGTATAGGACCCATTTAGTGGTACTGCATTAATACTTTTTAATAACTCAAGTTCATTCTTTTCAGTCATCTCAAGTTGAGCATTTAAGAAATGCTTGATTTGTATTTTTGACGCATCATATTGCTTAATGAGTTCTTCTCTTTTTTTATTAATTGAATATACTTCATTTTTACCTTCATTGACAATCGCTTGAGCATTGATTTCAGCTTCTTTAATAATCTGCTCAGCTTTTTTTCGTGCTAAGTTTTTGGTTTCTTCTGCCATTTTTTCAGCTTGAATTAAAGTGTTTTGCAGAACATCTTCTATGGTTTTATAATATTGAATGCCTTCATTTAGCATATTAACTTTGTCATTAAGTTCAATGTTTTCCTTATAAAGTTGCTCATAATTTACCAAAACTTCTCGAAGAAAGGTTTTTACCTCACGATTATTGTAACCTGATACGCTTTTGGTAAATGTTTTTGATTCTATGTCTATTGGTGTTAGTCTAGCCATTATTACCCTCCTATTGATAGTGATCGATTTCTACTACGATTCGATTTTTTTTTGTCATTTTTCCAATACTTGTCAAACGTATTTTACCTACACCTCGAATAGAGATGATGTCTTTGACTTTTAGAATCCTACTAATTTGGGTCACTTCCTTACCATTGACAAAGACACGACCCAATTGAATATGGTTAACACTTTTTTGACGTGATAGTCCTGTTCCCAGCTTGAGAATATTATCCAATCTTAATGATGCCACGGTACCTTGTATATTTTTATAGGATTGTTGATTCATTTGTTCGAACGCTACTTTGGTGATTTTGCTTAGATTAACTTTGTTTCTCCCAATGGTCACCATTTGATTCATAATATAATCACCAATAGAAGCCATGCAAATCAATGACATACCTTGTTCATCAACTAAAAGGTCCCCTATTAATTTGCGTTCTATTCCAAGGCTCATGAGAGCACCCAAATAATCACGATGGGTAAGATTTTTCCCACTTAGTATAAAAGGCAACTGCATTCGTATATACATGACATAATCATCATAATCATAGTCAAAATCATCAAAAACACATGTTGGCTTAAGAAACAAAAGGACTCTTTCCGCTTGATTATAGCCACCGTAAGTTTGATATAATGTACCGGATTTATTCAGATAGTCCTTAGCCAAAGACAACTGATGTTGATTTAAGAAATCTGTATTGGTAATCCAATTCATAGCATTTGCCTTACGAGAAAGGTCTTCAAGTCTATGAATGAACATTTGATCGGATTTATCTTTCACTTCCATAAGAGGTAAGCCACCTTACATATATGGACGTAAATAGTTCTGTAAAGTTGTTAAAATTAAATAGGCAATAAAAGGTGAAAAATCTAAAGCCATATTCGCGCCACCAAAAATCGATTTTTTGATCATCGTCCTTATAGGTCCAAGTACCGGGTCAATGATGCTGTGCAATAAACGCACTAAAAAGCTACCATGATTAATGGGTAACCAAGAAATCAAGGCACTCACAACAATCAAGGTACTTAAAATAACTAGAAAATAATACAATGCACGAATGAATAAAACTGTCATAAATCCTCCAAAATAGTCGGTGATTAATCTTCCTGAGTCTTCCATGGTAAAATTATGCCGTTTGACTTGAGTTCTTCTCTAAAATCTCCGGCAACATCGACGTTTTCCGGGGCAATAATAAAGATATTATTTGTTACTCTTTGAAGATTACCATTCAATGTATAACAAGACCCGCTTACAAAATCCATAATACGCTGAGCAACATTGCGCTCCATATTTTCAAGATTGATAATAACCGGACGTTGGCTTTTTATATGATCGCAAATATCTTGTGCTTCATCATAGGATTCCGGTTGAATGACAACAACCTCCATTTGTACACTTGCTTGAAAATTGACCACTTTAGAAGCACTCGTCGTGTCCTTACCACCAGAAAAACTTCTAAAAGACCTTGTTTGTTCCTCTTGATTGTCTTTGACGGTTTGGCGATAAGCCGATTCTTGTATGTAATCTTCACGAACATCAATATCTTCTTGCTCATCTTCATAGTCGTTTAATTTCATCATATCCATCATTTTGTCAATGAATTTTGCCATAATGTTCACCCCTTATATTAATAATTTCGATCACCGAACAATGCGGTTCCGATACGTATCATGGTGGCCCCTTCTTCTATTGCTACCTTGAAATCATTGGTCATACCCATAGAGAGGACATCCATACTCACATTATCAAGGTTTTGTTCTTTTATGTCAACAGAAAGTTGGTATAAAGCTTTAAATATAGGGCGATTTTCCTCAGGGTTGTCAACAAATGGTGCGATGGTCATAAGGCCTTCAATCTTGAGGTTCTCCAATCGATGTATGGACTTAACCATACCAATAACATTTTGGGATTCAAAACCATATTTACTTTCTTCTTGTGCTACATTGACTTGTATGAGTATGTGGGCAATTATATCTTTCTTCTTTGCCTCTTTTGATATCGTTTCTGCAAGACGATATGAATCCACAGAATGAATGAGGTCTACTTTGTCAATAATATATTTGACTTTGTTGCGCTGTAGGTGCCCAATCATATGCCATTGTATGTCCTCTTTTTTGAACTGTTCATACTTGTCACATAACTCCTGAACTTTATTCTCACCAAAAATACGCATACCAGCCTTGTAGCCTTCTTCTAAGATACTAAGTGGCTTTGTTTTGGATACATTTACTAAGACAATGCTATTTGGATTCTTATCAATTTTAAGGCAGGTTTCTGCGATTTGATGGTTAATGGTATTAAGATTATCTTGAATCATACTGGCCTCCTTAATTGATGGTTTGGTATTCTGTTGTTGTTATGCCTTCCGTTGCTATTCGGTCATAAATCCTTATACCATAGGGTGTGTAGGGCGCAACAATACGATAATCAATGTCTTTATAGGTTGTTTGTATAAATTTAAAATCAGCAAATCCTTTATTGACCACATAAACGCCATCTAAATCCTCTGTTTGGTCAATGATAAACTCCGTTGTACTTATTGTTTCAGGATCTGTATAGGACAACACATCACCAACTTGTATCCTATCAGAGATAGGTACATAGACAAGATCATCCACCTTTAAAAACAATCTTGCTGTTGCAAAATCTATGGTGCTATCTCCAGGTACTTCTTCAGAGCTCACTTTTTTATAGACACCATACTGACCACTAAGATATCCAAAGTACTGAGCAGGTATAACTGCAAAGGTTTTTTTGACAATTGCAGATTCCGGTATTTTTATTCCTTGATGATTTTCATGTATGATTCTAAAATCTACAAAACGTTCATTTAAAAACTCATTTAACATACGGTCTGCTTCTATTTTTATGTAAGTTTTATTATCATCCGTAAATACTTGAATTTTTGCAACAATCTCTATGTTCTTTTCTACAAAATGTATGGTTTTGTAGTTCATCGTTTCCAGTAGTTTTGCGCTCTCAGGATCAATTTCTGCCACAATATGCCATAAATAATTGTCGATAACTTTAAATATAGGTTGTCCAACAGAAATATTACTTTTAGTCACGGTATCTTGGATTTTTGGCCTACGATTTAAATCACTAATAGTAAAGCTTTCCGTCGTAATATCCTCCATACCATCAATAATATAAGAAACTAAGCCACTGCTGGTTGCCTTATGCATCCGGATACTATTGCCAAGTTCACTTTCTAGCATATCAATATTAGAACTGTCAGAAAGCCCCAAACTTCTTTGCTGAATAATAACGGTATTCCTTATATCGCTTATATCATTTTCCAACTGTTTTCTTACAGTATAGGTATGTTCAAATTTTTTGTTATGTTGGTTTATTACATAATTCTTAATTCGATTTTGTAGATAACCATAACTATCTTCAAAAGATGGATCACTACTATCTAGCTTTTGATTCGCTTTGAAAATCTCTTCATCTAAAAGTGCAACATAATCCGTATCAGCTATAATGCCACAAACCGTATTAGTATTTCGAACACGAGCACCCTCTGTTAAGAAGTAGCGAATTTCACCTGCTGAGTCGGCAAGGGACACTTTTTCATTTCGAATGACTAAACCTGTATATGTATTTGAATGGGATAAGGTGCCCAGTTCTGCAATGGTGTAGTTCACTTTTTCCTTCACAGCAAAAGAAATCATGATAAAAACCAAATACGCCAATATGAGTACGAAGACAAAAACACCAAAATTCAAGTGTTTAGTTGCCTCTGTTTTTAGAGATGCTTCTGATTTCAGTTTTAGATAGCGGTTGTTATTTTTCTTAGATGACATTTGACCACCTCATTACAATAAGTTCTCTAGACATTATATCATTTTACCTTGATATAATCCTTCTTTCAACATTTTTTTTCAATACTTTCTTTAATGATCCACCAACTGGTATTCCAATTACAAAACACGGTGTCTTCCTTTGGAGCTCGGCTGACCAATCTTTGAACAGCACAATTCGGATTAAGATAGGTCAAAAAACTCACGACCCTTTCTATATAGTTTTCCATAGTGTTCATCTTGAACAATCCTTGATTGTACATGTCTTCAAATACGGTTTCTTTTGCAATGTATAAAGCATGTAGTTTTACCATCTCAACTTCCAGTTGATTCATCAGCAAAGCCATTTGTATAACTTCATCATCTTCATCCCAAGGCAAGTTCATAATCAAATGCGTACATACCTTGAACCCATATTCATGAATCAATTGAGTTGCGTTAATATATGACATAACATCATGACCTCGATTGATTTGTTTTAATGTGTCATCATTGGTTGTCTGAAGACCAAGTTCAATGACAATTTCAACATCATAGGTGTCACGGATGTTTTTTAATATTTCTAAATGTTCACGTGAAATACAATCCGGTCTTGTAGCGATATCGATTTCTACAATATTTTCTATGCAGGCAGATTGTATATATGCATTAAATACTTCATATGCCATATAAGTGTTTGTATAATTTTGAAAATAAGCGATGAATTGCTTGGCACCATACCTTTTACCAATATACTTCATATTGGACCTTAGTTGTGTTGCTACAGATTGAGTCGATGGTAAAGCTTCAAAGCCAGCACCTTTCTCACTGCAAAAATAACAACCTTGACTACCTAGTGTTCCATCTCTATTAGGACATGTTATGGGGAGATTAATAGGTAGTTTATAAACTTTTTCACCGTATTCTTTTTTTAAGTATTGACTATAGATATTATATAGTGTTTTCATTTTTTCTTCTTTCGTTGTATGATATGTACAAAATATAAAAATATTACAAACTTTTTTTATAAATGTTGAATTAAAAAAAGGAAAGCTCTAACAAACATAGAATATTATACTATAGCTCTCAGACATAAGTCTGATTGAAACGAGGATTCATTTTAATGTCAAGGAGGAGATTGCTATGATACGATTAGTTGCAGGTGATACAGGTGAAGGTAAAACAAAGGCATTAATCGATATGGCCAATAATGCTCTTAAAACTACTAAGGGGCACATTGTCTATATTGATTTGGATTCAAGTCATATGTACGATTTAAGACACGAAATACGATATATTAATATTTCAGATTATCCAATTGCAGATTATAAGGAATTCTTTGGATTCATGTGTGGTATTCTATCAGAAGATAATGATATCACTGAGGTCTATGCTGATGGACTTCTCCGTCAAGCGCACATCGATGAAATCTCAAAATCAGATGAATTAATTAAAAAATTAAAAGCGGTATCCGATAAATTTGACGTTCGATTTGTATTTAGTTTAACCTGTGATACTTGTAAAGTTCCGGAATTCTTGGAAGAATTCTTAATAAAAGCATAATACAAGTGGATTTTGGTAACTGATTTAATAATTGGATAACGTGTCAAAAAGATAAAAGTTGATTCCGACATATTATCCATCAATAGATATGAGCAAGGAAAGAGGTCAATCATGATTGACCTCTTTCCTTGTTTGATTTATAAAGCATTTCTCCACTCTAAGTCACCACGTTCTAAAGATTTAATCAGTAATTCCGCCGTTGCGAGATTGGTTGCAATTGGAATATTATGAATATCACATAAGCGGATAACACTTGAAGGATCAGGTTCATGTTGCATCTGAGATAATGGATCTCTTAGAAAGATCACCATATCAATTTGATTATGAGCAATCTGAGATCCAAGCTGCTGTTGTCCGCCTAGATGTCCAGCTAGGTATTTCTGTATAGAAAGGTTGGTTACTTCTTCTACAAGCCTACCTGTCGTTCCTGTCGCAAATATATCATGTTTTGATAGAATGTTTTTATAGGCTATGCACAGATTTTGCATGAGTTTTTTTTTGTTGTCGTGAGCGATTAAACCTATGTTCATGAATAGACCCCCTTTAATTATGAATTGTTACATTAAAGCTACTTGTTTAGTGTTGATTTCCTCTGCATGCCAATGTTGAGTATAATACCCATGCCAATCATGTTGGCCATTAAAGAACTTAGACCTGCACTAATAAACGGTAAAGGTATGCCTGTGTTAGGTACAATGCCAATTGTGACACCAATATTAATAAAGGACTGATATGTAATAATTGCTACTACACCTGTGATAATTAATTTGCCAAATAAATCACTTGCGTCTTTAGCAATCCACAAACATTTTAATATAAGTATAAACAGCAAGAGTATAACAATCGTACACCCAAAAAAACCAAATTCTTCACCAATTATAGAAAAGATAAAATCCGTTTGAGGCTCCGGTAAATAATCATATTGATTGACCTTACCTAAATAGAGTCCTTTTCCAAATATCCGCCCTGAACCAATGGCTTGAATGGAGTTATTGGTTTGCATAAGTAATGATGGGTCAACACTATCCGGCCGAATTAAGGATATGATTCGATTCACTTGATATCCTTTTAGTAGGGTTTGATCTGGCTGTTGAATGTACCAAAGTCCAATAAGAGCCGATGGTATTAACACAGCACTTGCTCCAACCACATATAGATAACTAATACCGGAAACATAGATAATGAAGGCCAGTATTAAAAACATAATTAAACCCGTAGAAAGATCCGGTTGCCTTATGATAAGAATTGTTGGCACAAGGGTTAACAGTATAGAACCTAAGATTATATACCACTGATTAATCCTGGATTCAAACTTATCAAAATACTTGGCAAGCACCAATACCAGAAAAATCTTTGCAAATTCACTAGGTTGCAATCTGAATGGACCTAAATCGATCCATCTTACTGCGTTGTTAGCAGATGCGCCTGCAACCAATACCAATGACAGTAAAAGTATGCTAAATATATAGATTGGAATAGCTAGTTTTCCTAACCAATGATAATCAAAAAAGGCAAAAAACAACAGCATACAAAAGCCTAGAATATAGCCAATCATTTGTTTGTTTACAACTTCACTGGTTCCGTCAGGGCTATATACACGTGTTGCGCTTCCAATGGCAACAATACCGATAATACCCAGTAAGGCAATGAGCAAAACCAACACGTAGTCAAAACGTTTAAAGTCATATTGCTTAAACATATTACGTTCTCTTGCCTGGAACACGCATGTTACGAATTGGAATATTGGCATAAAGGGCCGGTACAATGCCATTTTCATATTCTGAGGAAGTTGTTCCCAGATTAATCTCAAGACCTTTTTCGTCTATTTCCATGTAACGACTTATAACATCGATGATTTCCTGCTTCATCATTTCAAGCAACTCGGTATTGCAGTTGGCCCTGTCGTGGATAAGAACTAACTTCAAACGATCTTTTGCAACACTACTTGAATGCTTCTTTTTACTAAAAAATCCCATTATAAGGCTCCTCTCTAATTATTTATCCCCATAATATTTCTCAATTTCTTGAAAAAACTTACATTTACATTAAGGTCTAAGTAGGGAACATCTTCTCCCATAATACGCTTACAAATATTCAAGTACGCTTTTCCAGATAGAACATCTTGATTAATAACAATGGGTTCCCCATTATTCGTTGATATGACGATGTTTTCATCATCAGGTATAGCACCAATTAGATCAATAGCCAGAATATCAATAACATCTTCAACAGACATCATATCTCCTCGCTTGATCATATCTGTTCTTAGTCGGTTAACAATTAGACGATGGTCCTTCATTTCATTGGCTTCAAGCAATCCAATAATTCTATCTGCGTCTCTAATCGCTGAAATTTCAGGTGTTGTAACGATTATTGCTCTGTCAGCACCTGCAATTGCGTTCTTGAAACCTTGTTCGATACCTGCCGGACAATCAATAATAACATAGTCAAAATCTTCTTTAAGATTTTCACAAAGTTCTTTCATTTGTTCAGGCGATACAGCATCCTTATCTCTGGTTTGTGCAGCTGGCAATAAAAATAGTTCCGGAAATTTCTTATCCTTAATTAGGGCTTGTTTTAAACGACAGTTGCCTTCTACAACATCAACAAGGTTATATACAATACGGTTTTCAAGTCCTAAAACGACATCTAGATTTCTAAGACCGATATCAGCATCCAACAATATTACTTTTTTACCTAACATAGCTAAACCGATACCTATATTAGCACTTGTGGTGGTCTTACCTACACCACCTTTTCCACTAGTAATTACAATACATTCACTCACGAGCTTGATCCCCTTTGCATTTTAGTTTAAGATTTTAAAATCTTTATGGGTGTTACCTTCAATATGATCTATGACGATACGTTCGTCTTCGATAAATGCTATTTGTGCTACCGTTCTACTTTTTTCGAATTTGTCCGGAGACCGGGCAATCACATCTCCTATTCGAATTTGGGTTGGCTGCATGTTTAGAGCAATAACACATGCTTGTCTTTCACCATCACATCCGGCATGAGCATAACCCTTCAGACTTCCAAGGATAACGATGTTACCCTTTGCTGTAACTTTTGCACCCGGATTAATATCACCTAATATAACGATACCTGTATCCATATTCAGTTCTTGTCCGGATCTTAATGTACCTTGATGAAAGACGGCCACTTCTTCAGGAAACACTTGCTTAGGCATTGTTTCTTTTGTTAATGTAGCCATAGCTTTCAAACTTTCCGAAGACACCACCGGTATATTGTCATCGACGACACAAAAAACCTCCATGTCAGTTAGTTCATGTATCATTTGAATAACTGACTCTTGTTGAGTTTCACTTAGGCTTCGTCCTTCAAATCCAATAGACACTTTAGCGTTCCCAAAAAATTTTTTACCATCTGTTAGTTTTGTTTTTATAGCCGATAGGAGGGCTTCAAAATCAGCATCTTGATTCATTATAAAATTAAGTCCATAACGGTTGCCTTTGATTAATACCAATTCATTCATATAATCCATCTTAAACCCTCTTTAATTCAATAAAAATTTTTCTAATCCTTATTATACATAATAACGCGTCCATTGTATACAGTTGAACAAGATGTTTCTTAGACCGATTAATTCAATTTATTACCGGTTGTATAATTTTCCGCCTCTTTATTAACTTCAAAATACATGGCCAGAACTTTTTTGGAGTTTAATGCGGCATATCTCGAGGAATAGCCAAAATGTATAACGGTTGCAATCGATACAGTCGGGTCATCATAAGGTGCAAATCCAGTAAATATTGCATGAGAGGCCCTTGACTTAATCAGTTCTGCAGTTCCAGTTTTACCGGCAATGGATATGGGAAAGTCAGCAAAATAAGATCTAGCAGTACCACTAGAACCTTCTGTTACTTCCAACATACCTTTTTTGACTACGTCTATATGGTTTTGATTGAAGTCATTTTCAATAATAGTTTTAGGCGTATAATCCACTATCACTTCACCAGATTTATTCATTACCTTATCCACGACGTTAAGTTCCTGCATTTTACCGTTATTTGCAAGGGTATTCATATACCTTGCTAATTGAACAGGTGTAAAATCATGTGTACCTTGACCAATTGTTGCCCTAACAGCATCTCTTTCAGCCAGTGTGGAAGATGCTTCACCAATCTCAATACCGGTTTTTGAATCTAATCCAAATCGGCTAGCATAATCTGCTAACACGCTAATACCGTGTGCATCACTATAACGACCATCTTCATTGAAGCTTAGTTGCCAACCCATCTCATAGAAAAAATAATTACAGGAATGTTCTATTGCCTGTATAACATTAATAGATCCATGACTTCCTCTGTTTTGATTATAAATCCAACAACTAGGTGAAGGAAATATCTTTGTGAAAATACCTCTATCCAGAACACGATCTGTCGGTCTTATAATGCCCTCCTCTAGTGCTGCAATGGCTGTAACCATTTTAAAGGTTGATCCTGGAACGGATTTTGCATAAGTTGCTCTTGGATACAATGGACTTGTAGGATCGGATAAAAGCTTTGCATAATAATTGTTATCAAAATTATTAACTAGGCGACTGTTATCATATGAGGGGTAACTAACTAGAGCTAGAACTTCACCTGTATCCACATCTGTAACGACTACCGCACCGGATGAAGGGTCTAAGGCCAATTGATGTGGTGTTATTTCAATATTTAAGATCTTTTGTTTCATAAAATCAATAGGTGCCAATCTACGGCTTTTTAGATTTATGATGTCTTCTTCTGTAGCTGTTACCAATCCAAAATCAAGGATTAAAAATGTAAGATCATAATAACTAAATGCTTCCTGATCTAAGAGGTACATGTATATGTATTTTGTAAAATCATAACGTGTAGCACTTTCTTCTTCAATGAACTTAATTACATATGCAAAAGCTTCTTCTTCTCCGGCATCTTTTAGTGCTTCAGGAAGAATCAAAAGATTTGCTTTATAAAATTCAGTCATTAATATTCTGAAGCTAATCTGCCCCTTCTTAAAAGCAACAAAGTTCTCATCAGATCTATAACCTTTATCTAGAATACCTTCTGTTCTTAGATTCTCCAGAAAATATGTGTAGATAGTGCCGTACTTATTATAATTTTGTGGTGGCGTGTCGTTTTTTATTTCATTAATAACATATGAAGCCATCTGGTCTTTTGTCGATACCATGGTATTATAGATTCGTGTTTGTCCGTCACTGTTTTCCGGGTTAATTAACCGTGTATCTATAAGGTCATATCGAAAAATAGAATCATATATATCTTTTAAAAGTATGTATCTTTGTTCTCTCGTGTTTGGCAAACGCATGAGCATTCTGTCTACAATAATTTCTGCCAATTGTCGCTCAAGAATATTATAGGTATTTATCTGTAAGTCCCTGTCGATGGTTAGGTATACATCATATCCCATAATAGGATCAATGTTGTCAATAACAAGCATCGTCTTGCCTAGGTTATTGACTTCCACTTTTTGTGCACCATCATAACCTCTTAAGTGGGACTCCATCTCCTTCTCTATTCCAATGACACCAATTGTATCTTCAGCAGTATAGCCTAAAGGTTTTAAGACTTCTAAGCGTTCAGAATCTATTTTCCTAGTATAACCAATGATATGTGCAAAATAGGGTGCATCATTATATACACGATAAGGGGTTTCAACTATAGACACACCAGGGAAAATATCATTTCGTTCTTCCAATACCGCTAAAGTTTTTTGACTGACATTGGTCGCTATAACCTCAGGTTGATATTTTGAATATCTTTTTATATATTGGGCATATCGGACATTTAATATATCCAGTGTCTCTGCAGTTGTATAATTCTTAGCATCAATATTAAAACGTTGATCCCTTAGAAACAGATATATTTCATAAGGCTCCATAGCAATCTGTTCTTCTGTTAACTGGCTAGTATATCTCAAATTGAATACGTTTTTCTTAAAGTTAAGGATTTGTTTTTCAGTACCAATAATCTCAAACCCATCTTCAGTTTGTCTTAAAGGAAATTCATCTACCAAAGCATCGCCATTATTTCGAATGATACCGATGAGTTCATGAATCATTTGGTTCTTGTCAGGTACTTCTATGCTGTCATTCAAAAAGACAGTGTAAGATATAATGTTTTCTGCAAGCGGATAACCATTTCGGTCATATATATTGCCTCGATGTCCCTCTATACTGACTTCCCTAATAACACTAAGTTCAAAGGCTTTTGCCAAGGCTTCACCTTCTACAATTTGAAGTTCAAAAAGTCGCATAACTAAGATGTAAAATAGGACAAATACAATCAGTAGTAATAAAAATAGTCTATGAGTAAGAAAGCTATATATTGCTTTAAATAGTGTTTTCAATTAATCTTCATTCTCCTTTAACCACTCGTTCTTTTCCACGTAGAGATTAATAAAATAATAAATTCGATAAAGTATGAAGCCCACAAATACGGAATAAATGAGTTCCGGTATAATAATCATAGTAAAATATTGGTTCAACTTTAACTGACCTCTAAATAAAAATGTAAAAAAGTAAACGATAAAATTTTGAAAAAAATCAGCAATGCCAATCATAGCAATAGGTACAAGCAGACTTTCTCTGTAAAAAGTTCGATAAAAAAAACCGGTAGCGTAACCAATATACATGTATATTAAAGCATAAAAGCCTATAACATCACCATAAAAAATATCGTGTAATAAACCAATAATAACACCTACAACAGCACCTTCTGCGCGTCCTCTTAACAGACCAAAAGAAACAATAGTGATGACAAAAATATTGGGTACAATACCATTGAAGGCTATTTCCTGGAACACGATAGGCTGTAAAATTAGGTTAATGAGTATGATTAATCCAATAACAAAAAAACGAGCAAATTGTACTTTTCTCATTGGTTCCTCCACAAGCGGTTGATGACCAGAACCTCTTCCATATGTTTAAAGTCTACTACAGGCTTAAGATAAGCAACTTGAGTCAATCGGTTCGGGTTATTTTCAATTTCCACAATGTGTCCTATCAGTATTCCCGGCGGGTAGACTTCACCAAGATGAGAAGTGGTTACTTCATCACCAATAATCAAATTGACATCCTCTCCAATATACTCAACTCTTAAAAGACCATCGTTATACAAGGTTAAGTCACCTTTAACAATGCATAAGTCTTCTGTACGAACAATAAACGCACTAACACTGCTTTTATCATCTATTATAGAACGTACTTTGGAATAATTAGGCCCGACTTCTATAATTTTTCCAAGCAAACCGGCACCTGACATAACCACCATATCCGGCTTGAATCCTGCACTTTCCCCTTTATCAATTGCAAAAACATGATACCAATTACCGGGATCTTTACTAATAACTCTAGAACCTGTTTTAGGATAATCAGCATAACGCTGATCAAGTTCATACAATGTTCTAAGTCTTTCTAACTCTGATTTAGATTGTTCTAGGATTTTATTTTCATAGATCAATTGATGAACTTCTTCACTTAATAGTTGATTAAGTTGTTCAAGCTCATTAATATTCTTTATAAAATTCACACTGCCTACTAACCAGTCTCCAAAATAAGTAACGCCCTTTTGTACCGGTATAACAACATAGGCCACGCTTTTCTCAATAGGTGTGATTTCCGTCCTCGTCTCCCATGTTAAAATCATTAAGAAAAGAAAAAGGACGGATATCCCTGTCATTATTTTCTGTGATGTTAAACGCCTTCTTCTTGACATATTGCCTCCATTAACTGATGGTTAAAGTCTAACCATTAATAAAACCTTTTTCTTTTAAGCTGGTATAATTTCCATCACCAATTACAATGTGGTCAAGTAAGGTAACACCTATTATTTCTCCTGATGCTTGTATACGCTTTGTAATGGCGATGTCTTCATTACTTGGTGTGGAGTTTCCGCTTGGGTGATTGTGTAATAGTATGATACTAACGGCATGGTGTCTTAAAGCATAAATAAATACTTCTCTAGGGTGTACAAGAGAAGCATTGACTGTACCAACAGACAGTGTATGATCTCCAATTATATTATGCTTCGTGTCCAATATGACCACTTTGAAATGCTCACATTCTAAATGCCGCATGGCTTCCATATAAACTGAAGCTACAGATGAAGGCGAATGAACATTAATTCTTTCCTTATAAGTAGCTTTTGCCATTCGGTTAGAAAGTTCAGTGATTGCTTTTAATTGTATCGCTTTAACGCGACCTATACCTTTTATCGTTTGTAGTTCTTTCATAGTCAACTTGTGCAGGCCAATCAAACCGGAAGTATGTTGGTTCAGAACGCGCATCGCTATATCTGTTGACTTTTCTTCTTTGGTACCACATTTAATGATAATAGCAAGAAGTTCTGCATCGGATAAAGCAGAGGCACCTCGCATTTCTAGTTTCTCATACGGTCGTTCTTCACTTGGAATTTCTTTGATGGTCATTATTTTTTGCATATTACCCCCCCGATAACAAGTCTCTCATCTCCTGTTTTCTATCTCTTTTGTAGACGATTTATTCATATAATTGGTCTTTTATAAGATCAAAATAATTTAAATTCAAAGATTTGAAGCCATCCATTAAGGTTTGTACGGACAATCCGACAACCGTACTGTATTCTCCATCAATTCGTTTAACAAGGGTGGCACCAATACCTTGAATACCATAAGCACCTGCTTTATCCATTGGTTCGCCTGTCGCTACATAGTCCTGTATCCATGTTTCCGAAAGAGGGTTCATGATTACATTGGTCATAGCTACTTGTGTAAATACTTCATGACCCGGCTGGTGTATTAAAGTCATGCCTGTCAAAACCTGATGGGTTCTGCCGCTTATCGCAGTCAACATAGCTATAGCCTCTGTGGTTGTTTTAGGCTGAGTAAGGATTTGATTATCTACAACCACAATCGTATCGGACCCAATAATCAAGCCTTGATCGAGTTCTTTTGCAACTGCATAGGCTTTTTCATATGAAAGTCTATGGACAAGAGCATGAGGCTTTTCATTAGGTTTATGTGATTCGTCAATATTAGACTTAATTACCCGTGGATATAGTTTTAAATTGTTGAGAATTTCTTTGCGTCTAGGTGATCCTGACGCTAAAATAATTTCTATAGATTTCATAATTATAACTTTCTGTAAACAAATAGTGATAGGGCTACACCTAGAATACTGGATACAGTAATTCTGATTAATATCTTAAATGTCAGTTCAATAACTTTTAAATCTATTTCTAATGGGTTCCCTACCATACCAAACTTATAGCCGAAGTCTAGCCATTTCAAATAGGGTACGCCTTGTGCCAAATTACCGATGAAACCACCAAGAACAATACCGGTCAATACGAGTAGAAATAAAGTCCAACCGTTTTTTGTGCTTTTTCTTTGATATGTCATATTAATCCCCTTTTCTTAAGTACCTTTTAGAAACATGAGTAGAACATAAATCCGGGCACATAAAGTCTCCCTATATGTCAACGCAGTTCTATTTTATCATAGGCCTATTTATTTGTATAGTTTTTCAAGGTATAGATTAAGAAAAACAGACTGACTCATTTTATATGAGCCAGTCTGTTAATGAATAAATCATAATATTAGTGTTGTGTGATCGCTTTAGTAGGACAAACTTCAATACATGCACCACATTGAACACATTTATCATAGTCGATTTTTGCTAAACCATTCGTAAAGGTAAAGGCATCATATTCACAAGCCTTAGAGCATTTGCGACAACCAATACAACCTACACTACATGCTTTCATTGTATCCTTACCTTTTTCCTGAGAGTTACAATTAACGCGTACTTTTGATGCTAAAGGTATGATTTCTATGATGTCTTTTGGACACGCAGATACACAGAGACCACATGAAGTACATTTTTCTTCATCCACGACGGCAAGACCGTTAACCACATGAATGGCATCGAACATACAGGCCTTGACACAGCTACCCAAACCAAGGCAGCCGTAAGAACACGCTTTTGAGCCACCACCTTGAACTTGGCTTGCATCGATACAATCTGCCACACCCATATAGATATATTTTTCCTTCGCTTTGTCACAATCACCGAAGCACTTAACAAAAGCTGTAGTGGGATCAAGATCACTCACTTCTACACCCATGATTCTAGCAACTTCGTCTGCACAAGTTTGACCGCCAACGGGACAACCACTGGTTTTAGCGTCTCCTTCGACTACAGCTTTAGCAAAAGCATCGCATCCAGCATATCCACAAGCACCACAATTGGCACTTGGCAAAGCTTCTCTAACCTCTGCGACGAGAGGGTTGACATCAACGGCAAATTTTTTGGCGGCATACCCAAGTCCTAATCCAAAGATTAATCCAAGGCCGCCAATACTTAGAGCCGAAAATATTATATTTGTCATTTCCATCCTAATACCTCCATCTTATTTGATCAATCCTGTAAATCCTAGGAAAGCAATCGCCATAAGCCCAGCAGTAATGAGTACGATTGGATATCCTTTAAAAGATTTTGGAATTGGATTGTATTCAATACGTTCTCTAATACCTGCCATTAAGACAATCGCTAGTGTGAAACCAATAGCGGTACCTAACCCACTAACGATGCTCTTAAAGAGTGAATACTCATTTTGCATATTTATAACGGCAATACCAAGTACAGCACAATTGGTTGTAATAAGAGGTAAAAACACCCCAAGGGCTTGATATAAAGAAGGGCTTGTTTTTTGTATAATCATCTCAACCAATTGAACAAGGGATGCTATGACCAGTATAAATGCTATGGTATATAAAAACTCAATATTAAGTGTCTTAAGTATAAATTCATAAACAATATAGGACATAATTGATGCCAGAGTCATAACAAATGTAACGGCAAGACCCATTCCAAGAGCGGTCTCCACTTTTTTAGAAACACCTAAAAATGGACAAACACCTAAGAACCTTGAAAGCACGATGTTGTTGACCAAGATGGCACCGATAAAAAATAATAATAAATCCATCATAACCTCCTAATTTCTATTGGCTGCTTTTGCCAAAACATAATTAAATGCTGCCAGTAATACACCTAGAACTAAGAACGCACCAGGCGCTAGTATCATTATAGATATTGGAACATAGCCAGCTGGCATAACACTCAGACCAAAAAGTGTCCCTGCACCTAAAATCTCTCTAACAGCACCAATGGCGCCAAGAGCAAGTGTGAAACCAAGACCCATACCCAATCCGTCAACAACGGATATAAATGGCTTGTTCTTTGAAGCAAAGCCTTCTGCACGTCCTAAAATAACACAGTTAACAACAATAAGGGGTATGAATATACCGAGTGAAGCATAAAGCGCCGGTACAAAACCTTGAAGCATGAAATCTACTATGGTTACAAATGAGGCAATGACAACTATGAAAGCGGGTATCCTAACTTTTGAAGGTATAATGTTTCTAAGAAGAGAAATAACCAGATTGGCCATAATGAGTACAACCGTTGTAGCAAGCCCCATACCGATACCATTTTCGGCAGAAGTTGTTACAGCCAAAGTAGGACACATGCCAAGGACTTGGATAAAAACAGGATTCTCATCTAAAATACCTGATTTGAATCTTTTTATAGCACTTTTCATCTATTTCACCTCCGCCATGTTGTCATTAAAATATTGAGTGGCAACATTTACCGCATTCGTAACAGATACAGATGTTATGGTAGCACCACTAATGGATGTTATATCACCAGGATTACCGGTTGGTGCACCTTTAATAACCGTTAAGGGTGCAACAGGTTGTCCCTCGAATTCAGATTTGAAGGCTAATTCAGTAATCTTAGCACCAAGACCCGGTGTTTCATTATGCCGAATGACATCGACACCAAGTATTTGATCATCCATGCCGATACCGACCATTAAAGCTATATTGCCTCCATAACCTTCTGTTGCCGTCATCTCAAAAGCATAACCAATTATTGCACCATCTTTTGTCGCTTCATACAGGTTTACAATGCCTTGTTCACTAGAACCTTCTTCTAAATCTATCAATGAAAATTCAGTAGCCTCAAAAACGACGGCTTTTAAAGCGTTATTTTTAAGTCTTTCTTGCTGTATACGGATAGGTTCTTTGGTAACTTCATAAGTTAACCCCAGTAGTGTTCCGGCAATTACAGTAATCATGAATAGAATCATTGCGTTTTTAATGATATTATCTGATTGTTTAGCCATTATTTTGCCACCTCCCCAAATGATTTTGGAACTGTGTATTTATCAATAAGTGGTACAAAAAGATTCATAATCAAGATTGCAAAAGATACACCTTCTGGATACCCTCCGAAAAGTCGAATCAGAGCTGTCAGCAAACCGCATCCCAAGCCCATAATGATCTGTCCTTTGGGCGTCGTTGGTGAGGAGGCATAATCTGTTGCCATAAAAAAGGCACCAATCATCAATCCTCCTGAAAAAATATGATAGCCTAAAAATGTCAAATCAAAACCTTTTCCTCCAAATAGCAGAACCATAATGGCCGTCGTAGCAATATAAATGGTTGGTATACGCCATGAAATTACTTTTCTTGCCATTAAATACAGACCACCAATTATTAATGCGATGGCTGAAGTCTCACCTAAAGAACCCGGTATTGTACCAATAAAGGTATCAAAAAGTGGCGGCATCAACTGCCCTCCCTCTTTCATAATCCCAAGTGGTGTTGCAGCACTAACGCCATCGATACCCCCCCACGTGGTCATTAGACCCGTGAAAGAAATCAAGAGAAAAGCTCTCGCAGCCAAAGCAGGGTTCATAAAATTTTGACCCAGGCCACCAAAAAGTTGTTTGACAATGATAATGGCAAAGAAACTACCCATAACCGAAACCCACCACGGAATAGAACTTGGTAAGTTAAGTGCCAGTAGCAAGCCGGTTACAGCAGCAGATAAATCCATTGCAGTGTTTTTTTGTTTCATTAGTTTTGTATAACCCCATTCCGCAAAAACACTAGATAGGATACAAACAACGATGGTACTAAAGGCACCGACACCAAAATAATAAATAGCAAATAAGGCAGCGGGTGTCAAAGCAATTAAAACATCTAACATCGTTTTTTGTATCGAATCTCTTGATTTAATATGCGGTGATGAAGAAATTATATACATATCTGACATATGAGCCTCCTAAGATTTTCTTCTGTTTGTAAGGATTTGTTTCTTGGTCGTCCTAAAGGATTGGAGTAAATGTCTTTTCGATGGACAAATATAAGAACATGCACCGCACTCCATACAATCCATACCGTTATACGCCTCAAATTCATCTTCAACCTGTGCCAATGCAAATTTGTTTAATTCAAAAGGTAAAAGACCCATTGGACATGCGCTAACACATTTACCACAACGCATACAATTACTCTCATCTTCTGTTGCTATGGCTTTTTTCGTTAAGCATAATATGGAAGAAGAACCTTTTATAATCGGAACATCCATGGTATACATAGCAAAACCCATCATAGGTCCACCTGAAATGATTTTGGCCGGTTCTTCAACAAAACCGCCTGCAGCTTCAATCAGTTCCTTATAACTGGTACCCAGTCTAACTTTAAAGTTTTGTGGTTCTTTGATGGCATCGCCTGTAACTGTAACAATCCTACGTGTTAAAGGTCGTCCACGATCAACCGCTCTATGAATGGCAACAATGGTATCCACATTTTGTACGATGCACCCAACTTCAAAAGGTAGTTTTCCAGAGGGTACTTCTCTTTTTGTTGCTGCATATATGAGTTGTTTTTCAGCACCTTGTGGGTACTTAGTATGTAATGTAATCACGTCAATACGAGGCTCTGCTTTAGCTGCTTCTGTTACTTTTTTAATAGCATCCGGTTTATTTGCCTCAATACCAATGATTCCCTTAGCATCCTTAAACATGCTTAGTAAAACCTTAAGGCCGGCAATCAGACGATCTGTTTCTTCTAACATAATACGATGATCTGACGTCAAATAAGGCTCACATTCAGCACCGTTTAAAATGATATAATCAATTTTTTTATCCGGTGGTGGTGCAAGTTTTATATGGGTTGGGAAGGTCGCGCCTCCCATACCTACAATGCCTGCATTTTTAATAATCTCTAATATCTCTTCGTTTGTCATGTTCTTATAATCATGAACTTGATTCAAACTTGGATCGTCTTCATAGAGATGATCGTTTTCAATAATAATACCCTTGCACTTAAACCCATTAGGGTGTTCCACTTCTTCTATGGACTTGACGGTCCCTGAAACACTACTAAAAATCGGCGAAGAAACAAATGCTTCTGAATCAGCGATTTTTTGTCCTAATAAAACACGATCACCTTTTTTGACAATAGGCTCACATGGTGCCCCAATATGTTGTGCCATTGGAAAAATTAGATCTCCAATCGGCTTTAATATTTTTATGGGTTTTTGATTCGTTGATTCTTTGTGATCCGGTGGATGAATTCCACGTTTGAAAGTAAATGCTGCCATAGGCAACCTCCATTCTGTTTTTATTTGCAACTGTTTGATTTACAAACTAAAACTGCCTTAGACTTATTATTAACTTGAGTCTTTAAACCTATATACAATGCATCATGGCTCAGTACATATAATAATACAAATGGACTGTTACCACAACAATTGATACATAGTTGACAATGTTACGAATCATGTTTAATTTCTCCAAGTCTCATTATACATGACTTTACAGTGTATTATGTATACATACTGTATTTATAAAAAACAAATTTAGGCAACAATCAATCCATTATCGTCTTAACTTTACCATCGGATTGCGCCTTTATTTTGTTTGTTTTTTAATTTGACGCTTTAAGCATTATTTGTTGTTATTGTCGAAGTTCATCAATAGATTCAGTAAGATATTCCTTCAACCATTGTATTACACTTATTGAAGTTAAAGGTACATCTTCCAAAGCTTCTTGCAAAGCTTTCGTACTGACTTCAAAGTTATTTTCATTATAGTTATGTCTATAACAAATATCAATGTTCTCATTGGAAGTGATGAGTCCGATTATTGTATTTACAATATCACCCATAGGAGGACGATCAATGTGGTCATATACCATCATAGATTTTAGCGTTGTACCACAACCAACTTGAGACTCAATCTTCAAATAACCATCACATAGACGACAGTTTTCATCTAATAATGGTATACCTAGACCCACTTTTCGAAGGGTACGTGATGTGGTGAAAGGATTCTTAATCGTACTTAGAATCTCATCTGGAATACCTTTTCCATTATCTTGTATGTCAAAGCGAAATTCATTATTGTATAAGTCCTCTGAGACGGATATAAGAATTTGACTCGCACCACCTCGAACACTATTGGTTGCAATGTCTAATATATGCATGGATAATTCTTTCATAAGATTACACCTATTCCAAACCATTTTTAGACAATAAGGCAGCTGATTCATAAGAGGATAAGTGCGTCGTCATAATAACAATACCTTCTTCATTCGCTTTTGAAATAGCATCTTCATCCACTTTAAAGTCTTCAGTAACAATAATACAAGCAACATTAATCAAGGTACCGACTGCAATGATATTAATATGGCCTTGTATGGTGATCCATGCGCACTGCTCTTTCGCTTTTCCCATTACAACACTGAGCAAGTCGCCAACAAATCCGGATTGAACACTATTATTCTCATAAGTTGATTGGGTCACTACAGTTGCATTAAGTATTTTTTGAACATCGTTTATGGTCATGATTCTCTCCTATTCTGATCAATGGAAGGTGGTAAAATACCACTGAGTGACATCATTTCCTCTGCCATGGACCTTACCTTTTCTCTTAACATAAAAATACAGTCTTCAATAATTGCATCTCCTCTAACGACATCTTCAGCAAAAGCCTTACAGGTTGGAGCGCCACAAGATCCACAATCAATTCGAGGTAATGTTTTGTGTAAATCATCAATCTGTTCCATTTTAGTTAAAGCCACCATCATATTGTCATCCAATTTTCTGACATGTGTCACTTCAAGGGCATAGTCCCATTTGAGCCGTATTTTGGGATTAATAATGTTTAGATCTCTTGTTTTTCCATGTTGCTTGACATACTTTTTTATTTTTCCCATTCGATTCGTACTCACAAAAGAGTTCTCAACGGTTAAAGGTCCACCTAAGCATCCATTCACACAAGCCAAACATTCTATAAAATCAACATCTAGCTTATTGTTTTCAACTCTTTCTAGAATAGTGATGACATTTTCAATACCATCAACAGCAACCAAATTATAGACTTTTGAAGCAAGACCTTCTCCACCACTTGCAGCCCATCCAATTCCGTTAGCTGAACTCATTTGAATAATTTCAATATCTTCCGGTTTCAATTTATTAATCACCGGTATTAACTCTAAGTATATGTCTTTCATAGATATGACACCATCAACATCGCTGGTTTTAATTGTTTGTGGTTGCCTGCTATTGGTAACTTTTGCAGCGCATGGTGTAATAAAGAAAATACCTATATCTTTACTTGCAAGTCCCTGATCCATCAAATATTGTCTGGCGTAACGGGCTATGGCTTCTTTAGGTGAAATAATCGGCATAACATTATCAATTAATGAAGGAAAACGCATTTGTATTAACTTTACAATGGCTGGACATGCCGAAGATATAACAGGACGATTAATTTTACCTTCATCCAACAACTGTTGGCTATATGCAGTAACAACATCTGCCGCTTTTGCAACCTCAAAAACTTCATCAAATCCAATTTTCTTTAGGGCCGTTAGCACAATATTAGGATCTCTGAGTTGTTTAAATTGTGTGTATAGGGTTGGTGCCGGTATTGCAACTTTATATTTAAATTTGTTGATTTTATCCAGGGGATCAGTAAGTGCTCGTTTAGCATGACTTTTACAAACACGAATACACATACCGCAATCAATACAAAGTTCATCTGTAATTTCTGCTTTTGAATGTCTGACACGAATGGCTTCTGTTGGGCAACGCTTGATACAATCCGTACAACCTATACAACGATTTTTATCAAGGGTTACTGAATGGTAATTTCCCATATCATGATGCCTCCTAATAGAACTCTTTATAAGAATGACGCTACGACTGATATTAATACTTCTTTCTATGCTTGTTCAGGATAGAGCTTCACTGTGATTTCTACGGTTGTTCCTTTACCGGGTTCGGATTCAATCTGAAGGATGTCTGCATAGCGCTTCATATTGGCAAGACCCATCCCTGCACCAAAGCCCATTTCTCTAGCTAACCTAGATGCTGTCGAGTAACCGGCTTTCATGGCCAGCTCAATATTTTCTATACCGGGTCCTTCATCTTTTAAAACCACATGTACATGATCCGGCATAATCTCCGCATCAATAACACCACCATGTGCGTGAATCACCATATTGATTTCTGCTTCATACATGGCAACGGATATTTTTCTGATAATCTCCGGTTTAATTGCAAGTTGTTTTAGGACTTTTTTTACCTTACTGGAAGCCACACCCGCAGAAATGAACTCACCACCTTCAACATCAAAATGTAAGTTCATTGTGGGCAATCTCCTCTCCGATGAGTCCGTTCTTAAATAAAAGACCTGAAGCAGTAAATAATGAGTGCTTGGTCGTCATTATCACTAAGTCCCGACGATTGGCCATCTCAATTAAATCCGACCCAGGTTCTTTACCTCTTACTATGACTATTGCTTTTATATCTAACATTTCTGCTGTTCTTATAACTTGCGGATGGACTAAGCCTGTTAAGAGTACAATATTGTTTTGTACATAAGCTAAAACATCACTCATTAAATCACAGCCATAACCAAAATCAATTTCTTGATTCATATCACCCTTGCCTGCAATGACTTGTGCATCTAGAATCTCTTTAATTTGAGTAAGTTGCATTACATTACCTCCATCGTTATCATTTTAACAATCATTATCATTTAATAAAGAATGTTTTGCCCATTCCTTATACTATTGTATAACCAATAGACGTAATAGTCAAGAATATTATATGATTTTCACAAAAAAGAAGCGTATTAGGAAAGTCCTATTATAGATCAACTTCAAAGAACTTTCCTGTAGAAAACAACTTCACTATCGTCTCTTATCTAGTTCTTTATAGATATCTTCCCAATTAGCACCTTTTTCTACCATAAGTACGGTTAAATGGTATAACAAATCTGATATTTCATAAACCATTTCTTCTTTGCCTTCATTTTTTGCACCAATAATAATTTCTGCCGTTTCTTCTCCGACTTTTTTTAAGATTTTATCAATCCCTTTTTCAAAAAGATAATTGGTATATGAACCCTCTTTAGGATTAACCTTTCGATCCATGACCACATCAAAGACACCACTTAAGACATCTTTTTGCTTAAAGGTATCGACTTCCAAATAGTCACCCTCATTCTCATCAAAATATCTATAGAAGCATGAATAAGCACCTGTATGGCATGCGTTACCTTCTTGGTGTACTTTAAGAAGCAACGTATCTTGATCACAATCGAGTGCAATTTCTTTAACCCTTTGATAATGACCGGATGTTTCGCCTTTAATCCATAAGGATTTACGGCTTCTGCTATAGAAAGTGGCTTTACCGGTTTCAATCGTTTTCGTATAAGCTTCTTCATTCATGTAGGCCATCATAAGCACTTGGCTTGTCATATAATCTTGCACTATAACAGGTAGTAGTCCGTCTTCCCCAAGCTTAAAATCATTAAAATTCATAATATTCTCCTATCTTCTTACAGGTATATTTTGATCATGTAAATAGTTTTTTAAATCAACTATTTCCATTTCTTTAAAGTGAAATAAAGATGCGGCAAGCGCTGCATCTGCCAGACCCTCTGTCAAAACGTTTGAAAAATGTTCCATCGTACCGGCACCACCGGATGCTATCACAGGAATGCCCACAGCTTCACTTACAGCTTTGGTCAATTGTACATCAAAACCGGCTTTTGTGCCATCACAATCCATACTGGTTAAGAGAATTTCCCCTGCGCCAAGAGCTTCGGCTTCTTTTGCCCACTCGATGGCATCTATATGTTTATTAATTCTACCACCATTAATATAAACATCCCATGATTTACGTTTTTCGTTTCGTTTTGCATCCATAGCAAGGACCACACATTGACTTCCGTATTTTAAAGCGGCTTCTTTAATGAGCTCCGGACGATTTACGGCCGCAGAATTAACAGCAACTTTGTCAGCGCCTGCCAACAACATTGTTCTAAAATCTTCAACTGTTCGAATGCCGCCTCCCACTGTTAAAGGGATAAAAATCTCCTTTGCGGTTTTCTTTACCACATCCACAATGGTATCACGCCCTTCATGAGAAGCTGTTATGTCCAGAAAAACAATTTCGTCTGCCATACTTTTGTTATAGGCTTTGGCAACTTCTACAGGATCACCAGCATCTATGATGTTTATAAACTGAACGCCCTTAACAACTCTGCCTTTATCAACATCTAAGCAAGGTATGATTCTTTTTGATAACATAGGGTCACCTACTTTCAAATTGTCGAATAGCCTTTTTCAGATCAATGGCTTTTGTGTATAGGGCTTTTCCAATAATGACACCCTCCGCCTGAATTTGAGATACTTTCTCTAGGTCTTCATAATTAGAGACGCCACCTGAAGCAATGATATTCATACCGGTTTCCTGAATCAACTGCCTGGTCTGTTCAATATTCGGACCCAACATCATGCCATCTTTAGCAATATCGGTGTAGATTATGGTGGTTATACCCATGGCTTTGACCTTCAAGCATAAATCAAGGGCTGACATGTCGCTTACTTGTTCCCACCCGTGAATGGCTACCATCCCATCCTTTGCATCAATGCCTACTACGATGGCCTCTTGACCGAATTTATTTACCGCTTCTGAAACAAGCGCGGGATTTTTGATGGCCACTGTGCCTAGAATGACCCTTGCAATACCAACAGACAACCGTTCTTCAATGTCTTGAAGTGATCTTATCCCACCACCGGTTTGCACAGGTACTTTAACGCTTTTTACAATATTAGAGATGGTCTCTCTGTTTTTCCATGTGCCATCTTGTGCTCCATCTAAATCCACAACATGAATGTAATCGGCACCGGCATCTTCCCACTGTTTAGCAACTTGGACTGGGTCCTTATCATACACCGTTTCTTTCTTATAGTCACCTTGTACAAGACGTACTGCCTGACCGTTAATAATATCTATTGCTGGATATAACCTCATAATTGTCCTCTTTCTCGGGTTAAAGTGTCAAAACTATATCGTAAATCATAGTTTTGATGCTATAACCTACCTAGTTTATAGAAAAGCAAAATTCTCTAAAATCTTCAAGCCTACATCACCGCTTTTTTCTGGATGAAATTGTAAGCCATATATATGATCTTGTTGAGCGGCAATCTGAATATCTTTACCATAGTAGGTTGTTGCAGAAACAACATCCTCATCTGTTTCTAGATGGTAGGAGTGAACAAAATACACATAGGCTTCTTCAGGTAGCCCGCTAAATAAAGGTGCTCTTTTCTGTATATTAAGTGCGTTCCATCCCATATGAGGGATTTTTAGATTCTCTACTTCCAGTTTAATAATCTTGCCTTTTATAAGTCCAAGACCAGTATGAGATCCAAATTCAGTGCTGGTATCAAAGAGCAATTGCATACCAAGACATATACCAAGAACCGGTTTGCCTTCAGCTTTCATATCTATAAGTAGTTGGTCTAGCCCTTTTTCTCGTAGGCGTTTTATGGCATCACTAAATGCTCCAACACCAGGTAATATAAGCTTATTCGCCGTCTTTAAGATTTCTTTGTCAGAAGAGGTAAAGTGCTTGACACCAATAAAATCAAGAGCATTGCACACACTTTGTAGATTCCCCATACCATAATCAATAATACCTATAACCATAACAACACCCCTATTCCAACATGCCCTTGGTTGATCTTGTGCCTATAATACGCGAATCAAAAAGAGTGGCTTGATCAAGGGCGTTGCCAAAGGCCTTAAAAATGCCTTCAACAATATGATGGTTGTTTGAACCATCCAGTAATTTAATGTGTAAATTCATACCGGCATGGACGGCAACAGCCATAAAAAACTCTTTAACCATTTCTACATCCATATCCCCAAGGCGAAGTGCTGTTAGGGCCACATCAAAGTTCAAGTAGGGTCTGCCGGACAAATCAAGTGCACACAAGACCAAAGTCTCATCCATTGGCAAGACACAAGACCCATAACGCTTGATGCCAGCTTTATCACCAATGGCTTCCCGAATACATTTACCAAGTACGATTCCGATGTCTTCTATGGAATGATGGCAATCCACTTCTAGATCACCCACGCAGGTTACCTCAAGATCGAAAAACCCATGTTTGGCAATATGGGTTAGCATATGATCGAAAAACCCAATACCCGTCTTCAAAGTTGATTTACCGGATCCGTCAATATTGAGCTTCATCCCAATGTCTGTTTCTTTTGTTTTTCGATTCATAGTACATAAACGATTTGTCATAGCTCCTCCTTAAAGTTCATAAGTCTTTATTAATGCCATGAGACGTCTGTTCTCATCCTCTGTTCCAATTGTAACCCGCATATGATAAGCAAGTCTACCTGTATCGCCAAAACCTCTTATAAGGACTCTATGACCCTGTAGATAGGTCATCAAATCCATATTCTTAATTTTAACAAGAATGAAGTTAGCTTTTGACGGATAGACCCTTTCAAAACAACTCATACTCAAGAAAAACTGATATAATTTCTCTTTTTCCTTTTTGATTCTATCCACTAGAGCATTATAGTAATCTATGTCCTCTAATATGAAGGAAGCAACTGCTTGAGAAAAGGCGGACAGATTGTAAGGTGGTTTTGCAATATTGACCACTTCAATCATCTCCTTACTTGCAATACCATACCCGATTCTAAGACCTGCAATCCCATAGGCCTTAGAAAAAGTCTTTAATACAATTAAGTTACTGTAGGTATGAATATAGGAAACCATGGAGTCGCCATCAAATTCTTCATAGGCTTCATCAATAATAACAGGACAGTCCACATAATCTAATACCATCTTCATACCTTCAATCGAAGCTTTATTTCCTGTAGGGTTATTGGGTGTACAAATAAATATAAGCTTAGGCTTGTGATCTTTATAGTTCTTTAGGATTAAATCATAATCATAATCATAAGCGTCATTTAGTTCATAAGTTATAACTTTACCATGATTAAGTACAGTTGATAGGCCATACATACTAAATGAAGGGTTGGGTACGAGGACACCATCACCCGGTTCCACAAACACTTTTATGATCAGTTCAATAAGTTGATCCGACCCCACTGTACATATGATTTCATTTTCAGAAACACCATGATAAGCGCCAAGTTTTTTTCTTAAATCATGTACATCTGTATCTGGGTAACGGGTTAAATTGTCTTTTTCATCTACCCAAGACTTTATTCTTTCAAGGACATAAGGGCTATGGATGTAAGGATTTTCATTGGCATCCAACTTAATATCATAAGCCATAAGTGGTGCATGATAGGGTTTAAAATCCAATAAGTCCTTACGCATGTAATCCTTAATCATTTTCAAACCTCACTTTTATGGCGTTGGCATGGGCATCTAGTTCTTCAGATTCGGCAAAATAGATTACATCTTCACTGAGTGACTTTAGTGCATCCCGTCCAAAAAAAGTAATACTGGATTTCTTAATAAAATCATCCACTGACAAAGGTGAAAAGAACTTTGCTGTTGCATTTGTTGGCAGTACATGATTAGGTCCCGCCATATAATCCCCAAGAGGCTCAGGTGTATAATTTCCAAGGAATATTGCACCTGCATTTTTTATAAAAGGCATCAGTTCAAAAGGATTCTTTGTACAGATTTCCAGATGCTCCGGTGCAATCTCATTGCTGATGGCAACAGCATCTTGTAACGTATCAACAATGATGGTAACACCATAATTCGTTAATGAGGCTTCTATAATCTCTTTACGCTTTAAATATGCGGTTTGACGCTCTATTTCTTCCTTCACCTTTTGAGCAATCGTTTTACTTGTTGTAATCAATACTGAAGAAGCCAGTTCATCATGTTCTGCTTGAGACAGAAGATCGGCAGCTATGTATTTGGGGCTAGATGTTTCATCTGCAATAACCAGAACCTCAGATGGCCCTGCTATAGAGTCGATACTGACGTGACCATAAACAGCTTTTTTTGCCAAGGCAACAAAAATATTACCGGGCCCAACAATTTTATCGACTTTTTTTATGGTTTCAGTTCCAAAAGCCAAAGCCGCGATGGCTTGAGCACCGCCCATCTTATAAATGGTGTCAATACCGCATATATCAGCAGCCACCAGTATTTGAGGGTTGATATTACCGGTAGAATCCGGTGGCGTGGTAACAACAATCTCTTTTACACCTGCAACCAAGGCTGGAACCACATCCATAATAACGGAGGATGTATAAACAGCCTTACCACCTGGTACATAGACACCAACACGCTCAAGTGGGGTAATTTTTTGCCCCATGATACTACCATCTTCTTCGGTGTCGAACCAGCTATATTGCTTCTGCTTTGCATGAAAAGCATACACCCTGTCCTTGGCTTTTCTTATAACTTGAATCAGCTTCTCATCCACAAGGTCATAAGCCTTACTAATTTCCTCAGGTGTTACTTTCATCGTCGTTTGATCTAATGTCACTTTGTCAAACTCGGCTGTATATTCTAGTACGGCTTTATTACCTTTGGCTTTCACGTTCTTTATGATTTTTGCAACGATTGTCTCATAATCTCCATAAGAAGTTGGCGCTCTATCTTCCAAAAGCTTCTTAATATCAATAACTTCACCTTGTGTAAAATCGTATACTTTCATATTTGTTCTCCTTTACTGGATGATATCTCTTAAACCATCAATAATACGGTTAATACGCTGATTTTCCATCTTCATACTGACACGATTAACCACGACCCTTGCAGAAAGTGGACATATTTTTTCAAGTACCACTAGACCGTTTTCCTTCAAAGTAGCACCGGTCTCCACTATATCTACAATCACTTCTGACAGCCCAACAAGAGGTGCCAGTTCTATGGAACCGTTAAGTTTTATAATCTCAACTTTTTGATTCTTTTTATTATAAAAATAGTCCTTAGCAATATTTGGATACTTAGTAGCAACGCGTATAGAGGAACTGTGCAAAAGCTGATCACGAGTACTTTCCGGACCGGCTACCACCATATCACAGACCCCAAGTTTTAAATCAAAAACCTCATATAGGTTTTTACGTTCTTCTAATATTGTGTCCTTACCAACCACACCAATGTCCGCAGCACCATACTCAACATAGGTTGGAACATCGCTGGCCTTCGCCAAAAAGAACTTAAGTTTTAGTTCTTCATTGACAAAAATCAGTTTTCTTGTATCAGTTTTCATCTCTTCACATGTAATACCAACTTCTTCTAAATATGCTAAAGTTTTTTTAGCCAATCGCCCTTTAGCAAGAGCAAATGTTAAATATCTCATAGTATTCACCTTTCATCCTGTTTTTTTCCAAATCCCTTATTCGATCTCTTAGAAAAGTGATTTAACATCCACCGTGTTTCTTTCATTGGTTTTTAGATTAACCAGTTCCACTTCATCTAGAGACAAAAAATTCATAATACCGCCAATACGATTCTTTTTACCATAGGTTATGTTCTCGTCTAAATCATGATCCAACATTCCAATCTCAATCCGCATGCCTTCTCTACGCATACGATCGGCGACGGATATAGCCATGGTTCTGGATTTTCGGTTATATAACAATAAGGTATCCGTACTTGGCACCTTAATCTCAATATGTTGTCTTTCTATACTGTTCATGACTTCATCCACAATGATGGCAAAGCCTACAGCGGGTGCACTATGGCCAAATTCTTCCAACAAGGTATCATAACGGCCCCCATCTACAATGGATACACCTGTTCCGAAAGTGTAGCCTCTAAAGACAATACCAGTGTAGTAATTAATCTGACTCACCATACCAAGATCAAAAGAAACATATTGTTCAACTTTATAATCACAAAGAATACTATAAATACGTTCCAACCGTTCTAATGCAGCTAAAGCCTTCTTATTCATAGTCGTTGATTTGGCTTGCTCTATCACCTTCACATCGCCAAAGAATTTAGGTAGATCAAGAAGTACCTTCTTATGAACGTGGTCTAGGTCAAGGCTGTCTAGCAACTCTTCTACTGCTATATAATTTTTTTGATCAATCAACATACGTAATTCTTCTTCGTACTTTGAATCTAAACCGGCTTCTTCAAGCAAACCTTTAAAAAATCCAGCCTGACCAATATCAATTTGAAAATCTTTTAGGCCCACTGCCAACAAAGATTGAATAACAATTGCAATTATTTCGGCATCGGCATCTTCATTATCAATACCAATTAATTCTACGCCTGCTTGAGTGAACTCTCTTAACTTCAACTGATAGCTTTCGATATTTCTAAAAGCATTGCCAAGGTAACAGAATCTTTTAGGTGTATTTTCATGATGGTATCCCGTTGCCATCATCCTAGCTACTGAGGGTGTAATATCCGGCCTCATTACCAAAATATTACCATCAGAATCAAAGAACTTATACATATTCTTAATATCTATCGTACCTGAGTCATGACTAAAAACATCAATATATTCAAAAGTCGGTGTCTGTACATCTAAAAAGCCATAATGATGAAATACAGCCATAATCCGTCTTTGGATTTCATTTTTCTTTAGAGCTTCATTACAATGAATATCTCTTACACCTTCCGGTGTGTGTAATTGCTTATCTCTCATATGCGCCTCCAGTGCTTTATTATGGTAAAGTGGTAGATTGCTAATTCGATAAATTAAATATTATTATAAAACAATTCCCAGGTCCTGTCAACCGTAAATCCCATGAATTTATATTACCACAAAAATATAGTTCTTAATAGTTTCATAAAGTAATAATAAAACCATTCTTCTCTTTACCAACACCGACCATGAAGTTCCTGGAAGAAGACTGTATAATGGAGTTAAGTCAGCATGGATGCTGACTGTCGACTTTTGGTGCATAGATGCACCAACTGGAGACCGTAATCATACAGTTGTTGGAAGGGTTTTCATGGGACCCACTATCATAGTAACAAAAAAAAGCCCCTAAGCTTTTACCCTTAGAGGCCTCCTTACTTTTATTCTTATATATTTTTTTCTTTTGAAGTCTTAGCAATTTCAACAGACACTTTTTTATTATTAATCTTATTGCCTTCCATCTTCTTAAGGACAATTTTGGCAATATCTTTGTGAACATCGACAAAAGTAAACTTATCAAGCATATCAATAGCACCTATTTGGCTACCTTTAACATTACATTCACCTGCAATAGCACCAAGAATATGTTTTGGCTTCAAGTTGTCTTTATTACCGACATTAAAGAACATACGAACCATGTCCTTGTCATCTCTTTTACGATTTCTTGGAGCACCGGCACCACGTTCACCACGGCTGCCACGATCCCTATTGCTGCCAAAAGATTGACGCTGACGACCTTTATCATCACCTAGCTTAAAGTTAATGTCATTTTCATGATGATTTTCATCTAATGATAATGTTTTTTTGATCAATGCAGCACAAATTTCTTCAAGAGGATGAACCGTATCAATTTGATTCAAAATAGACATATATTCATGCATGTCCCCGCCTTTTATGATCTCATCAAGTTCATCAATAAAATCAGTAATTTTAGAAGCATTGACTTCTATATTGGTAGGAATAGCAATTTTTTCAATGACCGTTTTAGTATAGCTTGTGATATCTCGAAGTAAGCGACGATCTCCGGTGCTGACAAGGGTAATGGCACGTCCCTCTTTACCTGCGCGTCCGCTTCGACCGATTCTATGTACATAATAATCTGCCTTATCCGGCACATCGTAATTAATAACGATATCCACATTCTGTATGTCAAGACCACGTGCTGCGACATCTGTAGCAACAAGAACATTGATTTGAGAATTGTTAAACTTCTTTAGAACATCCATACGCATTTCTTGTTTAAGGTCTCCATGAATCTTATCGGATGGAAAGTTTCTAAGCATTAAGGCATCACACACATCATTTACAGATGATTTTGTATTACAAAATACGATACAACGGTTTGGCTTATCAACCTCTAGTATTCTTGAAATGGCTTCAATCTTATGACTTCTTTTAACTTCAAGATACTGTTGTGTTATTGTATCTGCTGTGATTAGCTTCGACTTTACTTTGATAAGTTCAGGGTCTTTTTGATAATGTTTTGTAATATCAATAATACTTTGAGGCATGGTTGCTGAAAAAAGGACCGTCTGTACATTGGCTGTGTCCATGTTACTAAGCACCTGTTCAATATCTTCTCTAAAGCCCATTTTCAACATTTCATCGGCTTCATCAAGAATCATGGTATGGATATCATCTAACTTAATGGTGCCACGATTGATATGATCAATGGTTCGTCCAGGGGTTCCAATAATGATTTGTGCCCCTCTTTTTAGTTGGGTAATCTGTCTGTAGATTGGCTCACCACCATATACAGCGACTGTTTTTATGTTTCTCATGTACTTCCCGATTTTGTTAAACTCATTTGCAACCTGTACCGCCAACTCTCTTGTTGGGCATAAGATGATTGCTTGAGGACTCTTAACCACAGGGTCAACTTTTTCAAGTAAGGGAATGGCAAAAGCAGCTGTTTTTCCTGTCCCTGTTTGAGATTGCCCAATCAGGTCTTTTCCTTCAAGGAGTATAGGGATCGCTAACTCTTGAATATCCGTTAACTGTTCGAAATTCATGTCCCTAAGTGCTCTGTAAATTGAATCTGATAAACTTAATTCTGAAATATTATTCATGTTTTCCTCTTTCTAATGGCACATATGGATCCATCAAGAAAGTAACATAAACAACACTTGTTTACCCATAATTCCGACATTTGATGAATCCAAACGATTGATTTTGTGCAAACTTATTACATTTAATCGCACAATTGCTAATTATATAGCATGAGAAACTTAATGGCAAGTTTTTTAGCATTATTCTCCGTTATTACTAAGGTATTTGCCTAAAGCTTCTAGATAATGTACAAGATAACCCGATTTGCTTTTGATTTCAAGGGTAGCATCAAAGGCAGACATAGGTATGGATTTACGACCACCGCTTCTTGCTTCTTGCCAATGCTTCAATATGATTTTAAAAGGCAGGAAGAAATAACGGTTCTGTTTAGAAAAATAAATCAACATAAAGGCAACACCTTCTTGTTTTTCAAATGTCTGCATGTAAGCAATCTGATGTTCATGGATATTTTTGAGTGGGAAATATTCTTTTGAAGTCTCTTTGGCATCGAAACAAATGGGAATGCCTTGAACAACGCCAATATAGTCTACACTGCTTTTTTTCTCAAAATAAGCCAATGTTATGGTGCCACTTTCTTTCCCTAAGGTTATGGGTTTGATCGGCGTTGGGATTTTTTCAATGAGCGCCAGCCCATGTTCTAAATAGCGTTCGTTGGTTATATTAACCATTTCTTCTAATGTACTACCTCTTAAACCTCTAGAACCCCAATAAGCCATATTACTTCACCTCGATGTTTTCTAAACGCTTTATTGCTCTTTGAACCTCGCTATGGATAATACTTCTATCGTCATGTTCATAATTTTTTAGGATATCCATCATCCCCGCGTCACCCGAATTACCTATGGCCGCAATGGCGTTGCGTTGCAAAGTTCGCTTGCCTCGCCATCCGGAAGCTGTCTTTTTGTAGGTCGCATTAAACGTGGCCTGATCTATATTAAGCAAGTTGATTAGGTTCACGTCCTTGTCAACTAAGAGTTCTACAGAAGGATTCTGAACTTTATTATTGGCAGGACATCTAAGTTGACAAATATCGCATCCATAAATCATACGCCCAATCATCTTAGATTCTGCCTCTGATAATTCTTTTTTTTGGGTCATGTAAGATATGCATCTACGACTATTTATGGTTCCATCTCCAATAATTGCCTTAGTTGGACAAGTTACTTTACATATCTGACAAGTACCACATGGCATGGCTTCCATCACGTAATCTCTAGCCTCTAAATCATAATCAATGAGTAAGGAGGCTATGTTAACATAACTCCCCATGGTTTTATGATAGAACATATTGTTACGACGTAAGACACCTAATCCGGCACGTACCGCAATGGCACGGTCGGATAAAGGGGATGTATCACAGAGCTTAACGCCATGTATATTATAGTTTTCTTCTAGAAACAATTGTAGCTTCTCAAGATGTTCGTCTAAAATAGTATGATAATCAATAGAAGCGGTACCACTTGCCATATGTCCGGTGCCACTTGATGATTTGGTCCTAGAATAAGGCTGATGAGGCTCTAAGATACAAATGAATGATTTGCCGTCTGCTTTGATTCTTTTAGGATCTATTAAATCAGCAAGAGAATCCCTGACTTCAAATGGACAATCTAAATGATGCTCTTGCCTATAGTGGTAGTCATCCTCTAGGTAATTAAAAGGCTTAGCACCAGCAAAGCCAACTGCTTTTATCCCTATAGAATCACAAAACTTCATAATATTTTCTGTTATCACTTTAGCCTTCATTCAAACACAGCCTTTGCAATTGTATTATATAGGTCAGGATAGTCGGCAATAAACGGCTTATAGTAACGCATATTATCTAGCTTTATATCCCCTTCTATAAACTGATAGCTGTAAGCATGAAGCAACTGATGGTTTATATCATATTTTTGCTTCAAGCTATGATTTATATGGGTATTTCCATATTTATTATCACCAATAATAGGATGACCGATGGATGCTAAATGGACACGTATTTGGTGTGTTTTACCTGTCTTAATCTCAATTTCTAATTCTGTAAAAGATGCATTCCATCTTATAGGTTTAACAAGGGTATGAATCATAAGCTCACCCTCTGGATCTATACGTACTTTATTGTGATTGTGATCTTTTTGAATGTAATCTTTCAGTTCTATTTCTTTGTCTAGTTTACCGACTACAATACATCTATATAATTTTGTTACTTCATGATTTTTAATTTTTCGGTTTATCATTTGAGCCATCGTTAAGGATTTTGCTGAGAGGATAATACCTGTGGTATTTCGATCTAAGCGATTGCTTACCCCTACTTTGAATCCTGTGTCCATTTGAAGGTCTTTTTCCTCATAATGGGACCGAATTTGATCCACTACTGACAAAGCGGAACCATCATCTTGAGACAATATACCAGCGGCCTTGTTTATGACAATAAGATCATCGTCTTCATAAACCACATCCAATATCCTACCCTCATCAAATCTATTTTTTGGCTTTTTTAAAGCAAAGTGATTGTAGGTTTCCTTCGTAAAGTAAACTTGGATGGAATCTCCTTCTCTACATATCTCCTGGCCACTTATTTTTTTCTTATTTAATGTAATGTTTTTTTTTCGAAACATTTTATAGCAAAAACTTTTCGACATACCGGGCAATACCTTAAGTATGAATTTATCTATCCTCTGGTTTTGATTTTGAGGTGTAATATTAATTTCAACCATTACATACCATTCTGCAATAATGCCCTTTCAATACTTACCATTTGCTTGCTGTTTGCTTTATCTGATGCTAGCTCAAGTGTATCCAATGCATTCATCAACTCACTTGTATTATCATAAGATAAAACGGTTGTTTGAATGCCTTTGTCTTTCAACATGTGTTGGATAGATTGACGAATAAGATTATAATCTTGCTTATACTTTATACTCGGAAGACAAAGAATTAAAGTATAAGAATCACCAATAAGTACCGCATCCAAGAAGTAGGTTGATTTACCTCTTATTATAAGCAGTTCAAACAATGTTTTATAGGCGTCTACACTAAATGCCTTAACTAAGTCATCAGAAATACTCTTGTAAGGGCTATAGGCAAAATATAGTGAAGCCCTTTGAGCTGTTGGTAAAATCAATAAAACGGCTACAATTGTAAAATAGCTTTTTTGACTACCCATAATCATAATACCTGCTAAGTATACTGTCATAAATGTAACAACGCCTATAAGAGTCTCTTTTAGACTCTTATGCTTGCTATGATTAATGTAGCCTTGCCTACCTTGATTCATGATTTTCACCTCTTTTTTGTCCTTATGTCACACTAAACACCTGTATGACCAAAGCCGCCGGCACCTCTTGCGGTTTCTTCCAAAGCATCTGTTAGTACCCAATTGATTTGCTCTATACGGTTTATAACCATTTGAGCAATACGATCACCACGCTTAATGGTAAAGTCTTCTTCACCGAAGTTAATCATAATGATTTTGATTTCTCCTCTATAATCCGCATCAATGGTTCCTGGGGTATTAACAAGACTAATCCCGTGTTTGAAAGCCAGCCCACTTCTTGGTCGGATTTGAGCTTCATAGGCATCTGGGAGTGCAATCTTAAGCCCAGTTGGAACCAGTTTTATTTCACCTTTTTTCAAGATAACATCTTCAATAACAGCAGCAAATAAATCCAATCCCGCTGCCTGTTCGCTCATATACTTTGGTAAGGGTAAATCTTTGCCTTCTTCTGTTTGTTCTACATATACTTTAATTTTTTGCATAATGCGATGATCCTTTCTTGGTTAATATCTTTTAGATGTCCAACAATTGATAAACTGATACTTGGATCCAAAAATATGTCACGTGCCATAGTCATAATTGCTTCTACGGTAACAGCATCAATAGCTTCTACGATTTCCTCTTGGGTTTTTATACGTTGCTGCATCAACATGCCTTTACCATAATTGGACATACGATTGTTCATATTCTCGTATCCGATAATTAGATTACATTTGATCTGTTCTTTGATTTTATCTAAACTATCTTCATCAATACCTTCTTCAATGAATGTATTGAGTTCTTTTAATGTATTAACAATCACGTCATCGGCTTGAGAAGGGTTAAAAGCCGCATAAATATTAAACATACCTGTTGCTTCATAGGACTCATCATAAGAATAAATTGAATAGGTTAAGCCTTTATCTTCCCTTATACCCATAAAAAGCTTTGAATTAATGCCACCGCCTATGATTGTATTAAGCACTGATAAAACAAAAATGGCTTCATCCTTATAGGATATACTAGGGAAGTTAATCACCATATGAACCTGCTCGATATCTTTTTCTTTGAATATAAAGGTTGCCTCTCTTGAAAAATCAAGGTTACGGACCGGTGGCGCTTGAGTTGAAGCATCTTCAAAAGCCGTGTTTAATATTTTTATTACCTGTTCTTCATCAAAGGCGCCTACAACAGCAATTACCATATTTTTTGCTACATAATGGTAATTCATATATTCGAACAGTTTTTCACGTGTAAAACCTCTTATATTTTCACGGGTTCCCAGTATATCCATTGATAATCTAGAAGGCTTAAACACTTCGTTTTCCAATTGATCATGAACAATATCCTCAGGTGCATCCTCAGACATGGCGATTTCTTCTAATATAACACCCTTCTCTTTTTCAATTTCTTCAAGTTTGAATTCAGGGTGCGTCAACATATCAGAAAGTACATCGATGGCTGTTTCTAAGTGCTCATCCAAAGTATGGGCATAATAGCATGTATATTCTTTAGCTGTAAAAGCATTGATATGACCACCGATTCTAGCCATTTCATCCGCTATTTCTTTTGAATTTCTTTTACTTGAACCTTTAAACATCATATGCTCAATAAAATGAGAAATACCATTGTTTTCAGCTGTCTCATCTATAGATCCGTTACGTATCCATATACCTATTGAAACGGATTTTACAAATTCTAAAGGTTCATAAACCAACGTGATGCCGTTATCCAAAGTAGTGGTTTTTATCATTTGTCCTCCATATTGCATTCTAATTAGAAATTAAAAGACCTTACCAACTTTGTGATTGGTAAGGTCCCAGTCTTTTACTAAACGTTAATCTTCGAGTAATGCCTTCATTGACAGATTGATTCTGCCTTGAGCATCCACTTCCGTTACCTTAACTTTTACAATTTGACCTTCACTAAGTACGTCTTCTACTTTAGTAACACGTTCTTTTGCAATTTTTGATATGTGGACCAAACCGTCTTTACCTGGAATTAGTTCTACAAAGGCTCCAAAAGTTGTGATTCTAACCACTTTTCCCTCATAAATTGCACCCACTTGAACACCGTTTGCTATGGTTTCAACAATACGTTTTGCCTCATTGGCTGCTTCCATATCAACACCACAAATAAATACACGACCATCATCTTCAATATCAATAGATACGCCAGTGTCTTCGATGATTTTGTTGATGACCTTACCTCTTGGACCAACAACCTCACCAATTTTTTCTGGATTGATTTGCGTCTGAATGATTTTTGGTGCTGTCGGCGCAAGTTCTGTTCTACCTTCACTGATGGTTTTATTCATAACATCATTTAAGATGACCATTCTTGCTTTTTTTGTTTGATATATAGCACCTTCAATGACTTCTTGTGATATACCAACAAGTTTCATATCAAGTTGTATCGCTGTAATGCCCTTTTCAGTTCCGGCAACTTTAAAATCCATATCGCCAAAAAAGTCTTCAAGTCCTTGAATATCCGTTAATAATATGAAATCATTTTCATTGTCACCTGTAACAAGTCCACATGAGATACCCGCAACCGGCGCTTTTAGTGGAACACCTGCAGCCATTAGTGATAATGAGCTGGCACAAATACTGGCTTGTGAGGTAGAACCATTAGAGCTTAAGATCTCTGAGACGGTTCTGATGGCGTATGGAAATTCGCTTTCTGATGGCAGTACCGGTAGTATGGCTTTTTCTGCTAAAGCACCATGACCAATCTCACGTCGCCCCGGACCTCTTGAAGGTCTGCTCTCACCTACTGAATATGAAGGGAAGTTATAATGATGCATATAACGTTTGTCTTCTGTTAACTCATCAAGGGCATCCACCCTTTGTCTGTCCGATAATGGCGCCAAAGTTGTAATGGTAAGGGCTTGCGTTTCGCCTCTTGAGAACAATGCCGATCCATGGACCCTAGGAAGGATATCTATTTCAGCACTCAGTGCTCTTATTTCATCTATTCCACGACCATCCGGGCGTTTATGCTCTTTTAAGATCAAACGACGTACTGTTTTCTTCTGATACTGATAAAAAGCTTCATCCAACCAAGGTTTCCATGTTGCTTTTGTTTCATCTTCTTCAATGATGGCAAGCATTTCATCTTTAAGGGCATCAATGCGAGCAAAACGTTCGCTTTTATCCTCTACATAGACAGCCTCTTCTATACGCGCATCACCAATAACGTCTTTAAGTGCCGTCATGATTTCTTCTGGAACAGATGCATCTGTATAAGCTTGCTTTGGCTTACCTTCTTTAAGCTGGATATCTTTAATCCAAGCACAAATTTCTGTATTCAACTCATGAGCCTTAGCAATTGCTTCAATTATAATTTCTTCTGATACTTCATTTGCTTCTGCCTCAATCATAGTTACTTTTTCTGATGTTGATACCACGTTAAGGACCATATCAGAAGCTTCTCTTTGAGCAGAAGTTGGGTTGAATACAAATTCACCATCTACAAGTCCAACATAAGTTGAAGCGGTTGGTCCCATAAAAGGAATATGGGATATAGACAAGGCAATAGATGTACCAATTGCAGCTACAACTTCTGGCATGCAATCTTGATCAACGGCCATAACTGTATTGACAATACTACACTCATTTCTATAGTCTTTCGGAAATAAAGGACGAATAGGGCGGTCAATAATTCTGCAAGTTAAAATAGAGTTCTCCGTTGGACGCCCTTCTCTTTTTATAAAGCCGCCGGGTATTTTTCCAATTGAGTATAGTTTCTCTTCATAATCCACACTAAGCGGGAAAAAATCTACACCTTCTCTTGGTTTCTCTGATGCAGTTGCTGTTGATAATACTACGGTTTCACCATAACTAATCATACAAGCACCACTTGCAAGTTGTGCCATTTTACCGATTTCGACGCTAAGTGTTCTACCGGCCAGTTCCATTGAATAAATTTTAGACATAATTGTCTCCTTTCAATTGTACCTAGCCCCTTTAGTCTTTAGTTTCTAACGTTTATAAAATGATATTCATAATAAACGACACAAACTAATGACTAAGGATACTTGCTAGGTTTCTTCATTTTTTTCGCTATTTCTATAGTACCACTTTTTGTGTTGTAATGAAAGAAAAAAATAGAGCGGAATCAACTCCGCTCTATTTTTTAATTATCTTCTTAGACCTAACTCTAGAATCAAGCTACGGTATGATTCAATATCTTTATTTGAAAGATATTTCAACAAACCTCTTCTTTGTCCAACAAGTTTCAAAAGACCTCTTCTTGAGTGGTGATCTTTTTTATGCATTTTCAAATGATCTGTCAAATGATTAATTCTCCATGTTAACAAAGCGATTTGAACCTCTGGTGAACCGGTATCTTGCTCGTTTCTACCAAATTTTGCGATGATTTCTAATTTTTTTTCTTTAGGCATTGCTGTTTGCATTTTGTAACCTCCATAGGATAAATTATTATTGATCGCCAAAAGCCAAGATAAGGACGGAGTCTCCAATATCCGAGCAACGGCTCAAGTACATAGTACATAATAACATAAGTGTTTTTGATTGTAAATCAGATTTTATGCTTTATCTATTAATTGTTAAAGGGTCAAAACTAAGTTTCACTAAATTTACATACAATATATAGATTACGTTGATGCATTCACAACTATATATTGTATGCAAAAGTTCAACTATATAGTTTTGACACCTTAACCATTTATTAAGGTCTCAAAATAGTTGTCCAAGTCCTTAAGGTCTTCTTGAATAAGAGACTTCAAATGATCCAATGATTTTAGATTATAAGCTTCTCTTAGGAAATGGATTATTTCAATAAGAATGGTTTCACCATAAATCATTTCATCAAAATCCAGTATATAGGTTTCAACCACCATTTCACCTGAAATTGAGGCTGGTTTTGGACCAACGTTCGTAATACTTTTATAGCGTATGCCCTTGACTGTTGTATAGGAAGCATAGACACCATTTGGCGGTAATATTTTCGAAGGTGATATAGCCACATTGGCCGTTGGAAAACCAATGGTTCTACCAATAGATCTGCCATGTTCTACTTCTCCAATAACAATAAAATCTCTACCTGTTAATTCTCTAAATGCCTCCATATCACCCTTTTTAACCTCTTGACGAAGCCATGTACTGCTAATAACTCGGTGATGATCACATAGTTTTTCAAAGGCAATAACTTTAAAACCATAGGTTCTACCCAAAGCTTCTAAAAGAGGTATGCTTCCGCTACGGCCTTTACCGAACTTAAAATCCACACCAACAACAACATATTTTGCGTGAAGTTCTTTATATATCACTTCTTCTACAAAAACTTCAGCAGCCATATTGGCTACATCCATTGTAAAAGGATATTCAATATAGTAATCCACACCCATATCTTCAACAACTTTTTTCTTTTCTTCAGGTGTGAAAATAATGTCCTCTTCCGGCTTTCCCATAACAACAAATGTTGGATGAGGTCTAAAGGTAAATAAAGCAGAAGGTATGCCCAATTCTTTACTTTTTTCAAGTGCCTCCTGTATCAACAATTGATGGCCTTTATGGACACCGTCAAAATTACCAAAAACAACGATACATTGTGGCAATTCAAAAACATTGGTTTGTAAAATTGTTTTCATTTATATTACCTCTCTTAATGACGTATACAAAAAAATTTTACTGGCATTAATAGATTTTTTTGGGATAACCACTCATATATGCCCATATAATCGCCTTCATTATTATATACGTTATAACATGTCTTGTCCACGATCTCGTTTGTATCATAATTCATAATGGCTTCTAAAGGCAACTTGTTTCCATTATAAAGCATAAGATTATAATCCGGATTTATTACAAATCGTTGATAATGACTGAATAAAGTATCGACCTGAACGATGGCTTCGGAAATCTTGTTATCATGAACAAGATTTTTAATATCTTCAAGGGTCAAGGCCGTCTCTTTTGTAAAAATGCCCGATGCCGTTCTTTCTAATTCAACCATATGGCCACAAGTGCCTAGAGCTTCACTAATATCACGACATAAGGTGCGAATGTAAGTGCCTTTCTTACAGTGAACTGTCATTTCAATAAAGGGTAAATCTATCTGAATGTCATAAATGTCATATATTGTAATTCGTCTTTTTTTTCGCTCAATGGTCTGACCTGATCTAGCCACATCGTAAAGCTTTCTGCCATCAATTTTGATGGCGGAATACATGGGTGGTAACTGATCATGGTCACCAAGGAAACTTTTTATTGTTTCTAAGATTGTAGTATTGTCTACTGAATAAGGTTTTCTATCAATAACCTCACCCGTATGATCTTGAGTATCTGTTTCTTCACCCAGCTTAAAACGTGTTTTATAAGTTTTGTCTTTATCTGTTAATAAATCGGCTACTTTAGTTGCTTTTCCAAGACAAACAGGTAAAATGCCTACTGCTTGAGGGTCCAAAGTACCCGTATGTCCAATCTTCTTTTGTCCAAGAATACCTCTTAACACAGCCACAACATCATGAGAAGTAAAGTCTTTTTCTTTGTATACGTTGATAATACCATTATACATGTCTAACCTCATGTTTTCTTTTCTAACTGCAAGGAAACAACTTTTGTAACAGCCAAAATAGCGTCTTCAAGGGGTGCCTTTATACTTGCACCGGAAGCTTTTTGATGGCCGCCACCGCCAAAGTTCATAGCGACCTTGCAAACATCTACGGTACCTTTTGAACGGAGGCTTATTTTATAGGTATTCTCATCAATAGCATAGAAAAAAACAGCAACCTCAATACCTTCGACATTGTTCATATAGTGAACGATACTTTCTGTATCGGATTTCTCAATACCAAAAGTTTTATAATCTTCCATATTCAAATAGCATACAAGAATCTTTTTATTCATATAGGTACGCGCTCTTTCAAAGGCTAATCCTTGTGCCTTAAAAGCCTTTAAAGGTTTTTCATCAAACAGCTTGTGAATCAACGCTGAAAAATCAAACCCATAAGATATAAGCTTGGCTGCAGCCAAATGGGTGGAAGGTTTGGTGTTGCTATGCTTAAAACCACCGGTATCAAAGAGAATACCGGTATAAAGGGCTTTAGCAATATCTACATCCATGACAGAAAAGTCTTCAACCATCTGAAACACCATTTCACTGGTTGAACTGGCTTCTGCATCCACATAATTATAATCTCCAAACATAGTATTACTTATATGATGATCTATGTTGACCACTTTCTTTCCACGCGTAAGGAGTTGGCCAAATGTACCTAGTCTTTCAGGATCACTTGCATCCAGTGATATAATCAAATCCGCCGGTTCTTCCATATGATCACTGACATAATGAGATACCGGCAAAAAATTATATTGATCCGGTAAATCTTTTAGTAGCACCCTAGATGGTACATCATATTTTTCCAGAAGCATCGCCAAGCCTAATGTCGCACCAACGCAATCACCATCCGGGTGAATATGTCCTAGTAGGCATATATTCTGGTATTTTTTAGCCAAATCTACCAATGTACCTAATTTCATTCATGAACCTCTTTATCTTCTAATGCTTCTATTTCATTTTCTGTACCTTCTGTTTCAACATTATCTTCCACTTCTTTATCTTGGTCTGTCTGTACGACTTTATCTATGAGTGCAGATATTTCGACACCATACTCAATGGAATGGTCCAATATAAAGGACAATTGTGGTGTATTTCTAAGATTTGTTCTATGGGCAAGCTCGCTTCTTATATGACCTGCAGAACTTTTAAGCCCTTCGATGGTTTCTTTTTGATCCGATGCATCACCCATGACACTGACATAAACCTTACAAAACTTTAAGTCGGCTGTAACATCTACTTTTACTATTGAAGTGAGTGGACTCACTCTAGGATCTTTTATATCTTCTCTTAGGATCGTCGTCAAGTCATGTTTAACTTCTTGATTAATTCTTATTAGTCTATTGCTGTTTTTTTTCATTATTTCACCTTTACTTTCTAGGTATTTCCACCATAGCAAATGCTTCCACAACATCACCGTCTCGAAGGTCGTTATACTTATCTAGCATCACACCACATTCATAGCCAGTGTTGACTTCTTTTACATCATCCTTAAATCTCTTAAGAGATGCCAAAGCGCCTTCATAGATAACGATACCGTCACGTACCAAGCGTACGCTTGAATTACGAACAACTTTACCATCAAGTACAAAACCACCACCTATAGTACCGACTCCGGATACTTTAAATGTTTGTCTAATCTCAATATGACCTAATACTTTTTCTTCATAGATAGGGTCTAGCATACCTGTCATAGCTGCTTGAATATCTTCAATCGCGTTATAGATAACTCGGTATAATCTAAGATCTATCTGCTCTCGATCAGCAGCAGCAGTTGCACTGGCTTCAGGTCGCACATTAAAGCCAATAATTATGGCATTAGATGCAGAAGCTAACATAACATCTGTTTCCGTGACCGCACCTACACCACCGTGTAGCACACGAATAACCACTTCTTCATTCGACAGTTTCATAAGACTTTGCTTGACGGCTTCTACGGATCCTTGAACATCCGCTTTTACAATAACATTCAATTCTTTCATCTCACCAACTTGAATCTGATGGAAGAGATCATCAAGTGTTACTTTTTGAGGCGTTGTCTGAATCATTTTTTCTCTGGATTGATCCACTACTTTGTTCGCTAATTGTCTGGCTTGTTTTTCATCTTTTGCGGTAAAAAAGGCATCACCTGCGGTTGGTACTTCTGACAAACCAAGTATTTCTACTGGCGTTGATGGTCCTGCTGATTTTACACGTCGTCCTTTATCATCTACCATAGCCCTAATACGTCCGTAGGCCGGACCGGCAATAATTGCGTCTCCAACAGATAAGGTTCCGTTTTGAATCAATACTGTGGCAACAGGTCCTCTTCCTTTATCAAGCTGAGCTTCAATAATGGTACCCCTTGCTTTTCTGTTTGGATTTGCTTTATAATCCTCTACTTCAGCCACAAGTACAATCATTTCCAATAATTCTTCAAGGTTTGTGCGCTCTAGTGCAGAGACTTGAACACAAATGGTGTCACCACCCCAAGCTTCAGCAATAAGACCATATTCTACCAGTTCTTGTAATACACGGTCAGGGTTAGCTCCCGGTTTATCAATTTTATTAACTGCAACAATGATTTGAACGCCTGCTGCTTTAGCATGATTAATGGCTTCAACAGTTTGGGGCATAACACCATCATCCGCTGCAACAACCAAAATTGCAATGTCCGTTGCCATTGCTCCACGTAAACGCATAGCTGTAAAAGCTTCATGTCCCGGTGTATCTAAAAATGTTATGGTTTCTCCCCCATCAAGAGATACGACCGATGCACCAATGTGCTGGGTAATACCACCATGTTCTTTTTCAGTCACGTTTGATTCTCTAAGTGCGTCAAGTAGTGAGGTTTTACCATGGTCAACATGACCCATGACAACAACAACCGGAGAACGTTTTATCAAATCTTCTTCTCGGTCTACTAAATCTTTGTCTTCAAAAAATAACTCAACAATATCTTTTTCAGGTTCTCTAACGACGAGCATATCATGTTCCATAGCTATTTCTTCTGCAAGTTCAAAAGGGATTTCTTGATTGGCTGTTGCCATAATACCACGGTTCATTAGTATTTTTATAATATCTGAAACCTGTAGCTCAAGTTTATCAGCTAGCAAACTAACCATAACACTTTCAGGTAATTCGATAAATTCTTTTTCTTCTACGACTTCTTCCACATTTTTATGTCGTTTTTTATTGGTTTTCTTTTGTGTCTCATCCTCAGCTGATTCAATAGTATTTTCTTCTTCTGGTTTTGATTCTTCGTCTTCTTTTTCGTCTTTTTTATAATGATCTAGTATTACTTTGTATTCTTCTTCTGTTAAAGAACTCATGTGATTTTTTATATCCACTTTCAAGTTCCTAAGAACCTCTATTAAAGCCTTATTGGTAACATCTAATTCTTTAGCTAATTCATACACTCTTATTTTCGACATTCACTTACCTCCGATTTATTGTTATGCTTGCTCACCAACCTTAGATAAGATAGCGTTGGCAAATCCCTCATCAACAATACCGACTGTCGCACGGTATTCCTTTCCGATGGCTTTTCCTAAGCTTGTTTTATCACCCAGTGTAATCAATTTGATCTGGCGATAAGCACACATATTGGTGAATTTTTTCTTTGTATTGTCTGAGGCGTCAGAGGCTATTATGCATAGTAAAACACTATTGTTTTTTATACCTGTTTCAACGCTAAACTCTCCTGACAATACTTTCCCAGCTTTCATAGCCAATCCAATCATTGAAAATATATTATTCAACGTCTTCGATCTCCTTACGTAAAGCATCATAAACGCCTGTTGGTATTTTCTCTTTAAAAGCACGCTCTAAGCCTTTAGATTTTTCGGCTTTATTAAAGCAATCCACTTTTTTACAAACATAGGCGCCACGTCCATTTTTTTTTCCGGTAAGATCGATATCATAAACACCTTCATTTGATCGAACAACCCTAATTAAAGACTTCTTCTCTTGCATCATTAGACAACCTAAGCATTTTCTCATAGGTAATTTTTTTGCCATTTCACCTACTCCTTATCAAACAAATCAGTACCTGTTTCAGTATCTTCTTCGTTATCTAGATTGGTTTGTTCTAAAAACTGTTCAAAAGGATTGACCGGCTTCTCATCAAGTGCCATAAAATTTGTTTCTTTTGCTTGCGTCTCACTTTTAATATCAATACGATAGCCTGTTAATTTTGCAGCAAGTCTTGCATTTTGACCTTCTTTACCAATTGCCAATGATAGTTGATAATCCGGTACAACAACTTTCGCACTTTTGTGAGGCTCATCCACCACAACCTTAACAACTTTGGAAGGGCTCAGAGCTGCTGCTATATAATCTTCTGACTTTTCACTCCATGGGATAATGTCAATCTTTTCTCCTTTAAGTTCGTGAACAATGATGCCGACTCTAGAACCATTATGTCCTACACAAGAGCCTACGGGGTCGACATCTGAATTGTTTGAATGTACCGCAATTTTTGTCCTAGAACCTGCTTCTCTTGATACGGATTTTATTTCCACCACGCCATCATGAACTTCAGGTACCTCTTGTTCAAAAAGACGTTTGATCAACTCCGGATGGGTCCTTGAAACATATACTTTAGGGCCTTTTGTTGAATCCTTAACTTCTACGACATAGACTTTCAGCCTTTCATTGGTGGTATATGTTTCACCTGGTATACATTCTTTTTCAGCCATAATGGCATCAATCTTACCCAAATTAATAACCACATTACCCTTGTTTTCTCTCTGAATTATTCCGGTTACGACTTCTTTTTCTTTAGAAATGTATTGATTGAATAGCACATCTCTCTCAGCCTCACGGATTTTTTGCACCACAACTTGTTTTGCTTTCTGTGCTGCAATACGACCAAAATTCTTAGGTGTAATCTCGATTTGAACAATATCACCAATTTCATAATCCGGGCTGTATTCAACGGCTTCCTCTAGACTAATTTCGATTTGATCGTTGTCAACGATTTCTACAATTTTCTTTTCAGAGTAAACAGATACATCCCCGTCTTCTTGGTCTATAATAACTTTAACATTCGTAGATGCACCGAAATTATTTTTGCAGGCTGTGATTAAGGAATTTTCAATTGCCTCTATTAGGACCTCTTTACTGATGCCCTTCTCTTTTTCGATTTGTGCCAATGCTTGAATAAACTCAGCATTCATGATTTAATCCTCCTTGAATTTAATTAAAATACGACAGAAAGCCTGATCAGGGCTATATCGCTCCTGTTAAAAACACGCTCTTCGTCATCCATTTTTAATACGATTTCCGTCTTATTATAAGATACAAGCATCCCTAAAAATTCCTTATGTCCATCAAGTGCTTTATAGAGTTTCATTTCTACATCTTTACCGATACTTCTCTCAAAGTCGTTATCCTTTTTCAAAGGTCGATCCAATCCCGGAGAGCTGACTTCTAAAATATAAGGGTCTTGAATAGGATCCTTTTCATCCAGTACCAACTCCAAGGCTCTACTTACATGTTCACAATCCTTGATGGTAACACCGCCCTCTTTATCGATATACACACGTAAATAAAAATGACCAAGTTCCCTTACATATTCTACATCTACCAGTGTTACACCATTTTCTTTTAATATGGGCTCAAGCAGTGTTTCTACTAATTTTTCAATTCGATCTTTATTTGCCAAACGGCCACTTCCTTTCCAACGATTAACCAACTCAAATATAAAGAGTGGACCAAAAGCCCACTCTTATCTTAATCACAACTTTAATTTTAAATAATTATACCACAAAAACATTGATTTTACAAGGTTTCCAAAAAAATATACCTACACACCACTCAAGGTTTCTTGCCATACAATTATTAATTCCTTAATATGCATAACCAACCAAGGATCAAATTGGGTTCCTGATTTTTGTCTGATTTCTTCTTCAATCGTCTTAAAATCAGTAGCATCTTTATATGGTTTTTTTGTTGACATATGATCGATGGTTTCACATAATCCTATGATTCTTGCACCTAAATGTATCTCATTACCTAAATAACCATTCGGATAACCTTTACCATCAAACCATTCATGATGTTCTAAGACAATTTGAGCCACTTCGTTTAACTCCGGATACTGATTTAAGATTTCACAACCGTATTTCGGATGCTTTTTCAACTGATTCCAATCCTCTGCGGTCAAAGCGTCTCTCTTATTAAATAGAGATGAGGGTATTTTCATCATACCAATATCATGGAGCCTTCCTGCAAGTTCTATGGTATCACATAATTTTGAATCAATGCCCAAATACTGAGCCAACCATTTTGACATAGTGGCAACATGAGTGGCATGATTTTTCATAGACATGTTATTACTTTCAAGAACGTCCATAAGCAAATCAATGATGACTTTGTCGCCTTCTAGATTCTTTTTTGGGGTTTGAGAGCAGCCCCCACAGGTGTCGCATTTATTCATGAATTTCTTCCTCTTGATCTATAATTGGGGTATCAAATTGTGTCGTTTGATCTTTTGAATGCATCATTTCCACTTCCATATTGGCCTTAATTAATTTAAGTTCATTCAACTCTTGATTTAAGGCTTCAATGATTTTATCTTTTTCTTTAATTGTTTTTCTGGCTTTTAATTTACTGATAGCACCCATCGAATATAGAATAATGGCACCTATACTCGCAGATATTAGAATAACAAGGGCAACAGAAATATCAACCGTGGCAAATATAAAGTTAATTGGTACGGCAGAAGCATTTAGAATCGCAAACAAAGCAATAAAAATTGAAAATAGTAAGGTTATGATTAAATTCTTTTGCATAACATCTCCTTAAGATTTTTTGACATATCCCATCAAGGGTAGTTAACGGATACTTACTATTTGATTTTATCATATAGTTTTTCAAACAGCAATCATCATCAAGACTCAAATTTTCGATCTCTTAACATCAGTTCTGTCACGGCTTCTCTTGGATTTTTGTTGTTAAACAATACTTCATTGACCTGATCAATTATAGGAAGTTCTATTTCGAATTTTGTAGCCAAAGCGGTTGCTGCATGAGCTGCGTAGACGCCTTCAACAACCATACTCACTTTTTCTTGTGCTTCTTGTAGTGTTAATCCTTCTCCTATAAGTATACCGGCTTTTCTGTTTCGACTATGTACACTTGTACAAGTCACAATCAAATCTCCTATACCAGTAAGACCATTAAAGGTCTGGACATCGCCACCCATAGCAAGACCAAGTCTGGATATCTCAGCAATACCTCTTGTCATCAATGCCGCTTTTGTATTGTCACCAAACCCAAGTCCATCCGAAATACCTGCTGCTAGTGCAATAACGTTTTTCAGTGCGCCTCCGATTTCAACTCCTAAAACATCCGAACTTCCATAAACTCTAAAAAATTGATTCATAAATGTTTCTTGTACTATTTTTACAATGCGCTTATCTTTAGATGCGGCTACTACGGAAGTTGGTATTTTCCTGGCCACTTCTTCTGCATGACTGGGTCCGGAGAGTACGGCTATAGGGTTGATGGGAATGACATCCTCTATAACCTCGGCTAGAGTAAACAATGTTTCATCTTCCAGCCCCTTACCTACGTTAAGCATAATTTGGCTGGGTTTTATATATTCTCGGACCATAATTGCCGTGCTTCTAACATATCTTGAAGGTACGGCAAATATAACCATGTCTGATCCAATCACAGCTTTTTTTATATCGTTTGTAATGAGAATAGTCTCATCTATTTTAATCCCGGGAAGATTGTGTAAATGTTCATGATGTTGATTCAACATTTTGACTTCTTCATCTACAATCGACCACACAGCTACTTCATGATTGTTTTCCTTCAGTAGCATAGCCAGGGCGATGCCCCAACTACCGGCACCCAGTATACTTACTTTCATCATAAACCTCCTAAGTTGCTTGTTTTTTTACACCCAGCTTATTTTCTTCGCCTCGAATTAGACGGCCAATATTAGCCTTGTGTCTATATATGGCAACGATAGCTAGAATGGATGTTATAATCAGTTCTTGTGTCCCACCGGGATAAAGTATGAAAACGCCAATAGGCATAATGGTTACTAAAAGTATAGAACCTAATGAAACATATCTGGTCAGATAAATGGCTAAAGATGCAACTGCCCAAGCAACCAGACCAATACGCCAATCAAATGCAAGCAACATACCAAGTGTTGAGGCAATACCTTTTCCACCCTTAAACTTCAAAACAAAAGGCCAATTGTGACCAATGATGACACCTGCACCGGCGTAGAGTCCTGCTAGTTGAGATTCAAATAGCGTTCTAGCAATGATGACCGCTAGAACAGCCTTTAATATATCGCCCACAAAAGTCAACATCCCTAACTTCCATCCCAAAACTCTAATGGCATTGGTTGTACCGGAATTCCCACTTCCATGGTCCCTGATATCAATATGTTTAGTTCTTTTGGCAACAATATACGCTGTTTGAAAGCATCCTAAAAAATACCCCATAATAATACTGATTAAATAAGACATAACACCTTTCCTTTCTTTAGCTGAGCCATTAATCTTCTTTTCTTTCCCGAATCAACATTTTAAGAGGTGTACCCTTAAAACCAAATGCATCTCTTAACTTATTCTCTATATACCTTATATATGAAAAATGTGCCAGTTCCTTATCATTGACAAAAAGGACAAAAGTGGGCGGTTTAATTGCAACTTGTGTCATATAATAGATTTTTAGACGTTTCCCTTTATCAGATGGTGGTTGATTCATAGCCATTGCATCATAGAGAACATCATTTATGACACCGGTTTGTACTCTAAGGGTCTGATTTTGAACGACCATCTCAATGGTTTCAAAGAGTTTGTTGATTCTAAGACCTGTTTGTGCTGATATGAACACAATGGGTGCATACGTCATATAAGCTAAGGTGACTTGTATCGTATCTAAGAAACGGTACATGGTCTTGTCGTTTTTTTCTATCGCATCCCATTTATTGACAGCAATTATAGCACCTTTTCCCCGATCGTGGGCGATGCCTACTATTTTGGCATCTTGTTCCGTAATGCCTAAAACGGCATCAATCATAAGTATAACAATATCTGCCTTTTCAATTGCCGCCACAGCACGTATAATACTATACTTTTCAATCTCTTCTTTAATTTTATTTTTACGTCTGAGCCCGGCAGTATCAATAAAAATATATTCCTTTTCATCGTATATGACCCTTGAATCAATTGCATCTCGTGTTGTCCCTGCTAGCTCACTTACGATATGCCGTTCTTCTCCCAAGATTTTATTGATTAAGGATGATTTGCCGACATTTGGTTTTCCAATGATGGCAATTTTGGTTATTTCTTCTTCCTCTTCCGATTCAACCCGTTCGTAGAAGTGTTTGACGATTTCATCTAGAAGATCACCCATGCCAATCTTGTTTACAGCAGATAATGGCATTGGTTCACCAAGTCCCAGATTATAAAACTCTAATACATCGTACTGAAGTTTGTCAAAGTTATCCGTCTTGTTAACACATAACACAATTGGTTTTTTGCTCTTTCTTAGCATATCGGCTACTTTATAATCCGTATCGGTTACGCCTGTCAAAACATCTACGACAAACATAATTACATCTGCCGTTTCGATAGCCATTTCAGCCTGATAACGCATTTGCGACAAAATTACATCCTTTGAATCAGGTTCTATACCGCCTGTGTCAATGATTGTAAAATTATGATTCAACCATTCTACATCTGCATATATTCGGTCTCTTGTGACACCTGGTGTATTTTGTACAATGGCGATTTTTTCGCCTGCCATCATATTAAAGATGGTCGATTTGCCGACATTGGGTCGCCCAACGACTGCAACTATGGGTTTTCTACTCATTTCATTCTCCTTATATGTAACGCACTCTATATGATTACTCCGTTAGCCTGATTTTTCACATTTAAATTATCGCTGGGAACATATCAACGTAATCTATATATTGTATGTGAATTTAGTGAAACTTAGTTTTGACCCTTCAACCATTATATTCTACTTGGTTCAATATGGTTCAGTATCGATTGGATCAAATCACTACCAAAACAATCAATAAATGCCATCGGTATACCAATAGCTTTTTCCATATCTGAAACCGTCGTATCATCTAGCAATACCTCTTCACCATCCCTTAGAATATTGTCCGGCAAATAAAGATGTTGACCAAGATCAACGGTCTTTAGCTGATGAAGGATATCTTTGCCTGTTAATAACCCTGACACCGTAATCTGAGGACCAAAAAAATTATTTTCAATACCAATAACTTGAAGTTTCAGATTCTGAACCTTAGCCTCCAACATGTACATTAGTTTTTTTAATATTGGTTCAAATAGCTTTCCAGTAACTAAGGTTATTTTAGTTTCTTTAATGCTTATATGATTCATTCCTTCTATTTCTCTTGTTAGGTCATCAACAAACATACGGGTCATACCTACACCATTTTCCAGTTGTAAATACCCATCATAAGTAGATTCAGTAGGTACTTCTACTCCTGCCATGATATAGAACTCATCACCAAGATGAATGAAATGATAATTATATTGTTCCATATATTGTTGTTGAAAACCTTCTACAAGCTTGATTATGTCTATACAATCCTCTTTTGAAAAAGGCGCCAGAGGGTAAAGACCGTCTCTATGTTTGGATAAACCAACCGGCACAACAGATACGGATTGAAGATGAGGTATGTATTTACCAAGGGCTTGAATTGAATAGGCTAATTCGTCTTGATCATTTAGTCCTTTACAAAGTACAATTTGACCATTCATGGTTATGCCGGCTTCATAAAGACGATTCATGTAGGTGACTATTTTACCGGAATGTTTGTTTTTCAACATCTTTTGTCGCAGCTCTAGGTTCATGGTGTGAATGGATATATTAATTGGAGACAGATGATACTCTATAATTCTGTCCACTTCTCTACTGGTCATATTCGTTAGGGTAATATAATTGCCTTGTAAAAAAGATAGTCTGGCATCATCATCCTTAAAGTATAAAGTTTCACGCATACCTTTTGGCAATTGGTCAATAAAGCAAAAGACACATTTATTTCTACATGAACGGTATTCATCCATTAAATTGTTATCAAAGATCAGTCCAAGATCTTCATCTTCATCTTTTTCTATCTCATAAAGCCAAGGTTCATTGTGTTCTAAGTTATAAATCATCAAATCAATGAACTCATCTTGAACAAACAAATGATAATCCAAGGCGTCTTGAACTTTTTTACCATTAATACTTATCAGTTTGTCTCCCGACTTTATGCCCAGTTCGCCTGCAATACTGCCTTGTACTACGCCAAGAATCTCATGATAATGTGTTTCATCTTTGTTGTAATGCTTTAATTCCAATACTTCACCTTCTTCATCATGACAACTCAATCTTTACTCGGTCTTCGTTTTCAAAGCAATCATAGCCGCAAGACTGCCTCTTTGGTTCCCCATAAATCGATGAGAATAAAAAGTATCACTATGGCACTTTGTACACAAATCCGTTACAACCATATTTTTATCATCAATACCTGCATCTAGCAATAACAACCGGTTGGCTTCCCAAAGATCTAATTTATAGTGTTCATCATTTATTCTTGAGACAATCCGTACAATTATATCATGATTTAGATTTTTTTCAAACTCTTTTATAACATCCGTACCAACTTCATAACAACAAGACCCTATGGAAGGTCCAATCCCAACTAAAATATCTTTGGGTTTGCTGCCATAGGTCTGTTCCATGCGTTCTATTGTTTTTGGTCCAATGCCTTTGACTGTTCCTCTCCATCCTGCATGGGATAAGCCAATAACTTTTTTTATTGGATCCAAAAAAAACAAAGGGACACAATCCGCATAGAAGGTAGTGAGTGTGACACCTACTTGATTGGTTATTAAACCATCCACACTAATAATATCCGATGTTCTATAAAACCCTTTTCCTCGATCCTCTTTCCCAACCACACGTACTTCTACTTCATGGACTTGGTCACTAAAAACCAAAGTATCTGTATCAACACCAAGGGCATCACAAAATCGATTGAAGTTTTCTTCAACGTTATAAGGTGAGTCACCCCTGTTTTTCCCAAGATTCATGGATTCATAAACACCCTTGCTTATACCTCCAAGTTTTGTTGAGAACCCATGGTTCACCAAACCGGTAGCTTCTAAATGGGGTAGTTTTATAACCATAACTTCTTTGTGCCTGTCAATATATAAACTCTTAGAACGTATCATCCTGATTCCTTTCAATAATTCACATATCTTTTATCCATTTCAAAGGCGTTTTTGTAATGAGTAAGGGTTTCATTAAGAATATCAATAATATCAAAGCGCATAGACTGACCAAATAAATTCATAACCTTACAATAGCTTAAACTTGATTTCATTAATCTTTGTCTTTTTGCATAACCGACAGCTTCAAAAGGTTTACCTTTTTTATCTGAGGTTCTATATTTAACTTCAATAAAAATGTAAGTAGATGCTTTATAGGCTATGATGTCAATTTCACCATACCTTGTATAATAGTTTCTTTTAATAATCTTGTAGCCCTTTTTAATCAAATAGCTGACGGCCATTTCTTCATAGTGATGGCCCGTATCTCTTTTGTTCATAAGACCCCCTCGTCAATTGTAAAAATGTCTATTCTATTTTTATATTTTATCACGTAGTTTGTCCAAATCCGTCACAAAAACCAGAATTTCAGCCACTACTTTATAAAGCTCTTCAGGAATGTAATCGCCAATCTCCAGTTTAGTCAGTTCATCGGCTAGTTTAGCGTCCTGATATATAGGTAACGCTTCCTCTTGAGCTTTTTCTATGATTTTATCTGCAATGACGCCTTTTCCTTTTGCCACTAAATTTGGTGCTACTTCACCTTCACTATACTTAATGGCAACTGCTTTTTTTTTCTCTTTCATTATCATCACGCTCTCATATCAAAAGTATACCTGCTGATGTTGGCTTTTATATCCTGCCCATCAAGGAAATCGGTTACAATATCAAAAGATTTTTGCAAAGGTGATACCTTTATTGATAGCACATTAAAGTTCTTTCGATTTAATAGGTTATGAAGTTCATATAGATTTTCACTTACGACGGGAATTTGTTTTTCATCGGTCATAAAAAACTGAATATCCAAATTTTTACCTGTTTTTTTTATATGAATATCTGTATGACCAAGATTTAGGAGATCCAGACGTACAAGTGCGGTTACGGGTTTTTCTTTATCTCTATTTTTCTTTCGATCACCAATAACATAGAGTTCCGAATGCAAGAGTTGATCTTGTAATAGCATGGGTAGATGCATCAAGCTAAAGTCCTTACCAAGTGCATTAAGAAAGGATACTGAAGACTTGATATTTTGAGCTTCTTTTAAGACATTGTTACCATCATCTTTCAAAGCATATTCAGCTGTTTTTATTAATTCAGTCATTTTCTGATTTAAGGTCTTATAATAGTCTTTGACTTGTACCATATCCCCGAGTTCATCTTTTGACATAAGCATACCTTTGACCAGAGTGGCATAAGTGCTGTCCGATTTAAGTTGTATAAGAATATCTCTTAATTGTTCTATTGGTAACAGCTTCTCTTTTCCTATATTAACGAAGTCTAATAAATCCAATTGTTTACCGGATTCTAGTTTTTCAAACAAATGCTTTTGTGTTTCGCTTGGAGGTAGCTTTTCTCCTGAATCATTAAAATGCTCAATCACTTGTTGTCTTAAGTGACTTGTTAGCTTTTCTACATCTTTTATAAGAAGCATATCTCCAATGGGTGTTTTTGATGTTGGCTTAGGCCATGCATCTATGTTTGAGTTCGATGTGGCTTTTATAACTTGGTTTAGATTATTTAGAAAATCACTGCTATTTTTGTCCCTTGTAAGCAAGGTTAATGGCGTTGCGCTTTGTTCCAATGTTGGGGTGTTTTTGACCAGTAATGGGGAGAGCTCCGCCTTAGAGCCCATAGCGGTTGTCATGTCATCAGCTAAGGCCGTTATACTTTTCATCAAAGCATGCTCATTATTTTCTAACATAGTGAGCTGCTGTATGTTTTCCGACGTTACCGGTATGTCATGCTTTACCATGAAAATCAGCTGTTTAACCCTTGCTTCAGGGAATTGCTTGGTTAATTGTATAAAGTTCTTTAAGCTTTTGTCACTGACGGCCATATTATTTTCAATTAATTGACGAACCAAATGATGATTTTCTTCTGTCATAGGTAGTTTGGCATTTTCCAAAATATTTATCAATTTATCTTCCACCAATTGAGGTTCCTGCTGTAAAGTCGTAAGCAGTATTTGTTTTGCAGACGCTTCTTTAACAGCTAAAGCAACTTCATCACCAATAGAAAACATGGCCGGTTGTGCTAACTTTGCATCGAGTATTTGACCGTTTGTGAGCTTGATTTTTACACCGGTTAAGGTCGCATCAAGAACCTCGCCTTTGACAACCTGACCTTCTTTATAGGTTAGCTTCTCACCTTTTAAGGTATTGGTTTCTACTGTATTTTGAACCTGACCATATTTTTTATGAATCATGCTCGAATCTATTTTCAAATTCATCACTCCTTGAAGTGCTTATATGGGTTTATGTAACAAAGTTTTTTATAAAAGATCTACGGTGAATAGAACAAGGTCCTACTTTTTTTATGGCCTCAATATGTCTTGTCGAACCATAACCCTTATTTTTATCAAAATCATAGGCCGGAAAGATTTCATGATAATCCTTCATCATTCTATCCCTTGTCACTTTTGCTATTATACTGGCTGCGGCTATTGATATGCTCTTTTCATCACCTTTAATGATGGGTAGTTGCTTTAGTTTAATATCCGGTATGGTAACCGCATCCACTAGAAGTATATCCGGCTTGGTGTTAAGATTGGTGACCGCTTTTTTCATAGCTTTATAAGTGGCTTGTAATATATTAATCGAATCGATTGTCTCGACACTTTCTAAACCAATACTTACCGCTATGGCTTCATCCATAATCTGATCATAGAGCATTTCCCGCATTTTCTCCGATAGTTTTTTGGAATCATTAATATAAAGTAGCTTCGTGTCTTTCTTCAGAATGACAGCTGCTGTGACTACCGGACCGGCCAAAGGTCCTCGTCCCACTTCATCAATACCACAAATATATTCTAAATGGTCATATTTATATTCATAAGTGCGCATACGTTCCATTCTGTCTAATTCCGTATTATAAGCATGTATTTTTTTTCTTGAACAGTCAACCAAGTGTTTCACACCTGCTCTATCATCCTCTTTAAACCGTTTAATAAAAGCATCCAATCCATAAACGTCGGTTTCTTTGTATATTTTTTTAATGGTATTGATGGGCAAAGTATCCATAGTCCCCCCTGATTTGCTAGTGGTTGCATATATCTGTTTCCATTATAACCTATGACAAGGTTCTGATAAAGGTATTTTCTATTATATGCATAATATGGTTAAGGCGTCTAATCTGACTTTTGTATGTGCGTTTAGTAAAACTTTTTTTGTCCCTTTAACCATAATAAGAAATAGGTACTGGAATCAGCACCTATTTCTTATTTATACTCTAATACAGACTCTAAGGTCATTTTGCCTATTTTTCCATTTCTAAATTCATCTAGAAACATTTTAGCCATTCGTGAAACGTCTGGTTCACCACCTGGTTTTAAAAGATGTCTTGTTATGGTTACCGCTTCAAGTAACTCATGACCTTTTTTACCCGCCACATCTGTCATAGGGTATTTATCCATTAACAAATTCGGATATCGATCTCGCATGAATTCTAACGCTAACATTGCCAGACCTTCAGTGTCTAGTATTTCTTCCCGTATGGAGCCAATCATAGCCAGTTTGATTCCTACATTTTGATCTTCAAACTTAGGCCATAACACACCTGGGGTATCTAGAAGTTCAAACTCATTTTTTAACTTCAGCCATTGCTTGCCTTTTGTTACACCAGGCTTGTTACCTGTTTTGGCGCTGGCTTTACCAACCAGTTTATTGATAAATGTACTTTTCCCAACATTAGGAATCCCCACCACCATAGCGCGCATAGGTCTGTTGAGTAAGCCACGTTTTTTGTTACGTTCAATCTTTTCTTTACATGCTAGATTAATAGCTGCAGATACACTTTTTATACCTTTTCCATTTTGTGAGTTCACCTCAACCACAACGTAGCCTTGACCTAAAAAATACTCTGCCCATTTTTTTGTTTCTTTTCCATCGGCCAAATCTACCTTGTTTAGAACGATAATCCTAGGCTTATTCTGGGCAAGTTTAAGTACCTCCGGATTTTGACTGCTAATGGGCACTCTTGCATCTACCAGTTCAATAACCACATCAACAAGTTTTATGTTTTCTTCCATCATTCTTTTTGCTTTGGTCATATGACCTGGATACCATTGTATGTTCATAAAAAACCTCTTATTTCTCTGCATATATAAAGCATAATGAGTGATTACCCACTATGCTTTCCTAGTATCAATTAATTGAATAACTCCATTTCCCTAGGTGTAGGATTTCCAAATGCCTTGCGGCCAACTTGCTAGCCGAAAGCTTAGAACACATCTTGAAATGGTATCTAACCATCAATGGATCCAACTAGTTTTAGCGGCCAAATCCGTACCACCGCTTTTCCAATGATGTCCTTTTTATGTATGGTTCCAACATCTATATAGCGACTGTCTGAGCTATTATTACGGTTGTCCCCCAGTACGAAATATTCATTGGGTGGCACGACAATCGGTAAATTATTTCCATATTCTGTTATTATATCAAAGTTATATTCAGAATCTATTGCTTCACCATTCACTAAAAGCGTACCATTTTGTATGTCTACAGACTCCCCGGGAAGGGCAATGACCCGTTTAATATAATATAACTTAGGCTCATATGGAAAAACAATAATATCATAGCGTTCGATTTCACTAAAACGATAGCTTAATTTATCAACCACCAACTGATCACCATCATGGAGTGTTGGTTCCATCGATTTTCCAACGACATTCGTTTTTTGTCCCAAAAAATTAAAGATTATAAATACAACCAATAGTGCTATGGTAAGGTCCCTAGCCCAACCTATGAGTTCTTTTCTTAATTTGTTCTCTTCCAAGTTTTTACCTTCTTTCATACATTTAACATCGAACTAAAGAATATCTGCCCCTTGTTATGTCATTGTACACCTTTTTCACCTGACAACTCAAGTTATTTTGAAAAATGTAATAAACTTTTCATACAATATATAAGTTATGAAAAAATAAAAGGGCAGTACCAGATGTTGGCCTTACCCTTTTTACTCTCATATAAGATACTCTTATCGAATTAATTCCTTAACCTTAGCGCTCTTACCGATACGGTTTCTTAAGTAATTTAATTTTGCTCTTCTTACTTTACCGCGTCTGATCACTTCGATTTTTTCAATGTTTGGTGAATGTACAGGCCATGACCTTTCAACACCAACACCGTAAGAAATCCTTCTTACTGTAAAGTTTTCTTTGGAACCACCGTTTTGTCTACTAAGAACTGTTCCTTCGAACATCTGAACTCTTTCACGGTTGCCCTCTTTAACTTTTGCATATACACGTACTGTATCTCCAACGTTAAATGACTCTACATTTTCTTTTAATTGAGCTTGCTCAATACCTCTAATAATGTTATTCATTTGAGTATCCTCCTTCCGTCATAGATGTTCATAATATCCGTTTCATAAAAGCGGAACATCCGTAGTCACAGTAAATTACTATAGCATATTTACATCATAATTGCAATATTTTTTCAAGAATTGTTTGTCACTTTCTGTCAAATTAGCATGTGGTAATAAATCCGGTCTTTTTTTATGAGTTCTTAAAAGAGATTGCTCCCTACGCCAGATTTCTATGTTTTTATGATGCCCTGATAATAAGACTTTCGGTACACGCATACCCTTAAAGACTTCCGGCCTTGAGTATTGAGGGTATTCGAGGAGGTAATCATGGAAGCTTTCATGTTCACTAGAGCTATTGTTCTTTAGGACACCAGGGATTAATCTTGCAACAGCGTCAATAATAAGAACAACGGCCATCTCACCACCTGTCAGAACAAAATCTCCTATTGAGACTTCATCTGTCACAATACTGTCAATGATTCTTTCATCAACGCCTTCATAATGACCACATAGAAAAGTCAACTGATCCGCCTGGGCAAATTCTTCGGCCATTGCTTGGTTAAAGGTTTTCCCCTGGGGTGTCAGATAGATTAATCTCGAGGTGCCTTCTTTCTTGACAAGATCTTCATATGCATCTAGGACTGGCTGTGCTTGTATGACCATGCCTGCACCACCACCATATGGATAATCATCCACTGAATTGTGTTTTGAGTCACTAAAGTCTCTAAAGTTAATGGAATTGACTTGAATAATACCTTTTTCCATGGCCTTTCCAATAATGCTATGATTTAAGCTATCCATAACCATGTCTGGGAAAAGCGTCAAGACATTAAACTTCATCACATCAATCCTTCCATGACATAAACCTTCATTTTGTTACTTGCTATGTCCACATCCAGAATACAATCCTTAATGGCAGGTAGTAAGAGTTCTTTGCCGGTTTCAAGGGTAACCACATATACTTCATTACTGCCTGTAAAAAGTACGTCTTTAATAATACCCATATAGACATCTAAGTGGTCATAAACCTTTAAGCCAATTAAATCTTGAACATAATATTCATCTGTCTCCAGTGGCAAAGCTTCTTCTTTGGGAATCTTAATAATGCCTTGTTTTAGACTTTCGGCCATATTCATATCCATTACTTCTTTTAATTCGAGTAAGACGAACTGATGCAAATATTTAACCTTCACCACTGTATAATCAGCCTCTTTACCTCGTGCATCTTCGATCTTAACATTTTTTAACAATTCAAATCGTTTTGGGTCATCTGTGGTTGGAAGCACTTTAATGACACCTTTTACACCATGGGTGTTTGCCACACGACCAATATACATATATTCCATGTTACCACCTTTTTTAACCTTTAGTAAATAAGGCTGTCTCATAAGAAATATCGCTCACAGAACGTATCACTTATAAGACAGCCCATTGATTAGCTTAACTTAATCATTTTTGTAAAAAGTATCAAATGATTAAAGTATTTCTACAACCACACGTTTATCATCTTTGGTTGCAGCTGCTTTGACAACCGTACGAATGGCTTTAGCGATACGACCTTGTTTGCCGATTACTTTACCCATATCATCCGGTGCCACTTTCAATTCCAAAATCGTAGAACGTTCACCTTCAACTTCGTTGACAACAACAGCTTCAGGATGATCCACCAGTGCTTTCGCAATTGCTTCTACTAATTCTTTCATATGCCGACCTCCTACGTAAATGACAGTGCTTATTCGTCCCAAATAGGATCTTTAGACACCTTATTCAACGATACCAGCGATTTTCAAAAGTTTGCTTACAGTTGTCGTAGGTTGAGCGCCTGTGCTAAGCCATTTTTTAGCTATTTCCGCATCGATTTTAAGATCGATTGGATCTTTTGTTGGATCGTAGTAGCCTAATTGCTCAATAAACTTACCATCTCTTGGAGATCTTGAGTCTGCAACTACGATTCTATAAAAAGGAGCTTTCTTTTGTCCTAATCTCTTAAGTCTCATTTTTACCATGTGTTTCACCTCCTTATATTTAATGTTTGATTTTCAATGGCCAACTCATTCTTAGCCTATTTCTATCAATTGTATATAGAAACCACACCTTGGGTATGTACCCGATATGTAGGTATTCATGAATTAAAAGGGCAGATTACCGAACATACCTTTACCGCCACGTCGTCCTTTTTTACCCATCATGCCACTCATTTGTTTCATCATTTTCTTAGATTGTTCAAACTGCTTGATAAAACGGTTCACATCCTGGATTTTGTTCCCTGAACCCGCTGCAATTCTATTTTTCCTGGAAATATTAATTACATTTGGATCATTGCGTTCTTCTACAGTCATTGATAAAATCATAGCTTCCATTTTAGCCATTTCTTTATCATCGATCTGTACGTTTTTCATTTGGGCGCTCATACCCGGAATCATAGCCATCAAATCCGATAAAGAACCCATACTTTTTAGCTGTTGCATCTGTTCTAAAAAATCCTCAAAATTAAATTCTGCTTTTCGAAACTTACGTTCCATTTCAGATGCTTTTTTCTCATCTATATTGCTTTGGGCTTTTTCAATTAAGGTTAATACATCACCCATACCCAATATTCTTGAGGCCATACGCTCTGGATAGAAGACTTCAAGGTCGGACAGCTTTTCTCCCATTCCGGCAAATTTGATGGGCTTTTGCGTAACCGCTTTAACAGATAAAGCCGCACCACCTCTAGTATCACCATCTAATTTTGTAAGGATGACGCCGTCTACACCGATTTTTTCATTAAATAACTCTGCCACATGAACGGCATCTTGTCCTGTCATAGCATCTACAACCAACAATGTCTCTTTTGGTTTCATAACGTCTTTAAGTTCAATCAGCTCATCCATCATGGCTTCATCAATATGGAGTCTTCCGGCTGTATCTAATAGGATTAAATCATGATTGTTTTTATTTCCATGCTCAAGGGCTGCTTTTGCAATGTCAATGGGTTTGTTTTGATTGCCCATAGAAAAAACGGGTATGCCTAACTGTTCACCTACAACCTGAAGTTGTTTAATCGCTGCCGGACGATAAATATCACAAGCAACCAAAAGTGGTTTTTTGCCTTTTTTCTTTAATAAACCGGCCAGTTTTGCTGACGTCGTTGTCTTACCTGCACCTTGCAACCCAACCATCATATAGATTGTTGGTCCACCACCTGTAGTGAATGTGAGTTCAGATTCACCAGAACCCATGAGTGTAACCATTTCTTCATTCACTATTTTTATAACATGCTGTCCGGGTGTTAAGCTTTCCATAACTTCATCCCCGATAGCCCGTTCTTTTACTGTATTAACAAAGTCTTTAACAACTTTAAAGTTGACATCTGCTTCAAGAAGCGCCATTTTTACTTCACGCATAGCGGCTTTGACATCCGCTTCACTTAACTTGCCTTTTTTCTTTAAGTTGTTAAATATATTCTGAAATTTGTCAGATAAACTCTCAAATGCCATGTAAGGCCTCCATTTTTTTACATATCATCCATCATCGCTTGTGTGATGGCCTCAATCTCAGTCAAGCGTTCATCATCCTGACTTACTTTGAGCTTTGAAATGAGCTCATGAATCATCATGGCCCGTTTTTTATTTCTAATGAATCGATGTACAAGCTGTAACTTGCTTTCAAAGTGATGCAGCTGTTGATCGCATCGTTTTAGTGCATCAAACACACCTTGTCTGCTTATATCTAGTTGTTCTGATATTTCACCTAGGGACAAATCATCAAGGTTATAGAGTTGATACAATTGCTTTTGGCGTTCTGTTAGCAATTCTCCATAAAAGTCAAATAATAAAGTTTTTTCGAATACTTGATCCATCATCATCACCACTGTTAAGGTCTTTTCCTTTACAGTGGTATTATAGGACAATATTCATTCTATGTCAAGTTCATTTTTTGATACACTCATAACTATATTTTATGTAAAAGTTCAACTATATAGTTTTTACACTTTACCATGGTTTGTTATACGGTAATTTCCACACAGTTTCCATCCGGGTCCAAAACAAGGCTCTCGTAGTAATTGTCTCCGGTGACTCTTGGTTCACTGGCAATTGTATAGCCATCATATCTTAATTTTTCTGTTATTCTAACCACTTCCATTTCACTTCCGACAGATAAGGCAAAATGTGCCAATCCAAGACATGATAAAAGTTGATGCGCTTCAAGCTCAACAATATCTGGCATGGTCATTAACTCTATTCTGGCACCTTCATCAAAAGAGATAAAATAGGACTCAAATTCTTTTTTCTTATTATGATATTTGTGACCGGCTTTACCCTTAAAATACTGACAATAAAAAGTTTTCATGGCTTCAAGTTGATTGGTCCATATAGCAATATGATTGATTTTCAATTCAACACCTACTTTTCATATGAATACAGGATTAGATTCTTATTCTATCATAACCTAAAGGACTATAAAATTCATCCTTTATATTGAATTTATTTTGGTAAAACTAAGGTATCAAAAACTTAACCCTTATAGGCAATAATAATATCCCTAGTAATGGCTTGAGATACACGATGTACTAAATTGGACATTTCAAGATCTTTCATTACAATATAACCGTGTTCTTCGAATATCTGAATCAGACTCTCTCTTGAATCTGTGTAAGTATTCCAAGAAATGGCCATTGCGCCTCCTTTTTTCAAATAAGGATCCCATGAGGTTAAGCCTTGGTCTAACAGACCACTTAAACCAATTGTTTTTTCTCCTTTTTCTTTGCCACTATGTTGAACGCCATAAGGGAGGTCCGTTACGATTAAGTGGATTGAATTATGACGGAAAGCACCTTCAAAGTTCGTCGTATCGGCTCTTAATACCTTTAATTCCCTTAGTTTCCCTGATTTATATTGATCTTTGTCTTTAGCATATTGTAATTCAAAGGTTTCACCAATGGTCTTACGGTTATGAATTAATTTGCCTCTTTGATTGGTATGTTTAAATCGTGCATCCTTAATATAACGTGTTATGTAAGTACCAAGATCTGCCACGTGTTTTTTATCCTTTTCCACCCCATAGGCATCATAGCCGTTAATCATGGCCTCAAATAACGTTGTTCCCTTGCCACATAAAGGGTCAAGAAGCTTAAGATGAGTTTCATCATAGAAATCCGAATGATATAAGGCTAGATTCATCATCATGCGTGTAATGACCTCATTGGTTTTTCCGTTGTATTTAAGACGTATACTAAGGTCTTCTTCAAAATTCGGTACATACTCAATAAGAATCGGCTTAAATAGATCCTTATCTATAATTTGAAACAAGGCATAGAAAAAGGATAATCTACAGATAGATCTTAGTACATTTGCATTCAATACCATCTCTGACTCAAAGGTCATATAAGTGGCTTTATTAACATTTTGGACCGTCGGTTCACTTTCTAAGAAATTATAGGCCGTTAATAAGGATTTTAATTCAACCTGACACATTTTGACATAAGCATCATGGTAGGCAACATTATAATTGGGGCGCATTAATATGGTATATTTCATAATTCTCCTTAAAGTTACTCTTGTGAAGGCTTACGCCTTACTGTTTAAATAGGGCTTCAATAAATTCTTCAGGATCAAAATCTTGTAAATCATCAATACCTTCTCCTACGCCAATAAATTTAACAGATAGATTCAGTTCCGTCTGTATGGCAATAGCAATACCACCTTTTGCTGTTCCATCCAGTTTAGTCAAAATAATGCCAGTAATATTGGCAACTTCTTTGAATTGTTTGGCTTGTTGTAAGGCATTCTGTCCTGTTGTACTATCAAGAACCAGTAATACTTCTTTATGTGCCTCAGGAAACTCACGATCAATAATCTTATTGATCTTCCCAAGCTCATCCATGAGATTTTTCTTATTATGAAGACGTCCGGCTGTATCACAAATAAGCAGATCAGCTTTTCTGGCTTTAGCTGCAAAAACAGCATCATAAACAATCGCTCCTGGATCTGAATTGGCTTGACCCGCAATAATATCTACATTGGCTCGATTAGACCATTCGGTCAACTGCTCTATTGCAGCCGCTCGAAAAGTATCCGCTGCTGCAAGGACCACCTTCTTGCCTTGAGCTTTATAACGCATAGCCAGTTTACCAATGGTCGTGGTTTTTCCAACACCATTAACACCGATAATCAAAATAACGGATTTTTTCTCTTCGAAACTATAGGCATCATCGGATAAGCACATAATTTCCATTAATTCTTCTTTTAGTAGTTGTTTGACTTCCATTGGATCTTTGATATGCTGTTCTTTTACTTTTATTTTGATATCGGATATGATTCTTAGCGCCGTATGAATACCAAAGTCAGCCATAATCAGTGCTTCTTCCAGTTCTTCATAGAAATCTTCGTCAATATTTGAAAATCCACTTAAAACTTGATCCACACCACCTAGTATATTATCTCTTGTTTTAGTTAGGCCCTCGACCAATTTACCAAAAAAACCTCTTTTTTTATTTTCTGACATAATAACCTTTCTTTCCGGAATACCAATCAATATTTTATTCCAATATATCTTCTAATAATTTAACAGATACCTGTGTTGATATACCTTTTTCCTGCATTGTAATGCCATATAATGCATCACTCACTTCCATAGTGCCTCTCCTATGTGTAATGATGATGAATTGTGTATTGATAGTTAGTTTTTTTAAATACTTAGCAAATCTTTCAACATTAGCATCATCAAGAGCAGCCTCAATCTCGTCAAGTACACAAAAGGGAGATGGCTTAAGACTTTGTATAGCAAAAAGCAGTGCAATGGCTGTAAAAGCACGTTCACCACCTGATAGAAGCATCATACTTTGAAGTTTTTTGCCTGGAGGTTGTACATTAATATGTATCCCTGCATCCAGTACCTGTTCCTCATCAGAAAGTCTTAAAAAAGCCTTACCGCCACCAAAGAGTTCTTTAAAGACTTGTTGAAACTTAAGGTTAATGGCATTAAACTGTTCTCTAAACTGAGATTGCATTTTTTCTTCTAACTCTATAATGACTTTTCTAAGTTCTCTTTCTGCTTCAATTAAGTCTTCTTTTTGTTCGGATAAAAATTGATGCCGTTCATCAACCGCCTTATATTCCGTAATGGCATTGACATTCACATCACCTAGATCCTTAATCTGTGTTTTAAGGGTTTCAATGGATTTCTTGATGGATGACATACTGAGAAGCTGATTTTGTTCTTGCTCTATTATATGATTATAAGTTAACTCGTACTCATCCCACATATATTCCATGAGGCCTTCTTTTTGAGTTTCAAGTTTTGATAAGGTATTTTGAATTCTTACTGCCTCTTTTTCAAGTAATGTTATGTTTTCAGCCAATTCTTCTTGCTTTAGGTACAATTGTTCTTGTTCTTTATTCAGTTGTTGTTTCTCTTCATTTTTTTGCTGAATCTGATTTTGTACGTCATGAATACGCCCATCGAAAGAAGTTATCTCATAACCATAGGTCTTAAGAAGATCTACCTTATTCTTTTGACCGATTGTTGCAGCATGAACATCCGACTCTATTCTTTGGATATCGTCTGTCAATTCACTTATTTCTTCCTTCATTCGTTCTAGATTGCTTTTAGCATTTTGACGTTGTTCATTTAGGGACGCATGTTCAAGACGAATGTTGGTGATGGTTTCAAGTAAGTTTTCTTTTTCCTTCTTTAGATTAAGTGATTTTTCCATCATTTGTTTGACGGTAAATTCTGCTTCATCCTTATTAACCTCATTTTCCATAAGGCTTTTCTCGAGCTCTTTTAACTGAAGGTTCAACTCTTGTTCTTGAACCACAATCTGATCCACTTCAATTCTAAGTTCTTTTAGTTCTTCATCACTTTTAGCTACTTCACTATTTAATTGATGCATTTGAATGTTTTTCCCATTTAATTCAATAGATACTTTTTGGATGCTAGAGAGGATCTCCTCTAATTGTTTATCTAATCCACTTTTTTCTTTTAGCAAATTTTGATAGGTCAAATCCGTTTCCTTAAGTTGCTGGTCCATTTTTTGAATGCGTTCTTTTAAGGTCTCAAGATCCCTTTTTCTAGACAAGAACTGAGTATTATCATTCTTATATGCACCCCCGGTTAAAGAACCACCGGGATTAACCACATCCCCTGTTAAGGTAACAATTCTTAGGGTGTTGTTATATTTTTTGCCCATTGATATTGCGTCATTGATTTCTTCTACAATGATGGTTCGTCCTAGTAAAAAAGATAAAATATCTGAATACTTATCTGATGCTTCTACCAATTCATCCCCATAACCGATAAATCCTTTTTCCATTCGAATTGTTGGATTTTTTTGTACCTTGGGTTTGATATTAGTAATTGGTAAGAAAGTTCCACGACCTGCTTTTTGAGTTTTCAAATATTCTATAAGCCTTTTTGCTGTCGCCTCATCTTCTGTTATAACATTTTGATAATTGCCACCGAGGGCAATTTCAATGGCTTTTTCATATTTTTTTTCTACTTTTAGGATATCAGCAACGACACCACATATCTTATTCTTATAAGAAGGTAAATGTCTTTGTGACATGACTTTTTTAATGCTATGATTGTAACCTTCATATTGATCTGTGATTTCATTTAATGCTTTATGCTTAGACTTTAGATTCTGAAGCTCTGAAACCATAGCATTACGTTTGATTTCTATGCCACTGATTGCCTCCTGCAAACCTATTAAAGAGGCATTTATATCCGTTTTTTCTTCCTCTAGTTTGCGTATTTCAGCTTGATAACCCTCTCTTAAGTCTGTTTCGTCTTTCAAAGTCGTTTTTAATGCTTCTAATGATTTTGCCAATATACTTTGCCTAGCTTCAAGGCTTTCTTTTCTAGACAATGAATTTTCAGTCATTGTATGATACCGTTGCATTTTTGTTTTGATATTGGATATTTCATTAAGCCGCTCTATCATATTGGTTTGAATGATTCCAACAGCATCTTCATCCTTTTGTATAATATCATTAATTTTCTTAAGCTTCATTTCCTGCTCTTTTAAATTACTTTCGCTTTTTTCACTGGTTTCAAAAAGAGAGGCCATATCTTCTTGATATGCTTCAAATGCTTTTTCAATTTTATCTTTTTTTTGCTTTAGAGTACTTATATCCACTTCGAATCTTTTTATATTACTATTTAGATGTGTGATTTGTTCCTGTGTTAATTTAATTTCACTTTCTTTTTTTTCTTTTTGTACCGTCAATTGGGTTGACTGATTCCTTATGACATCAATCTCACTTTCAAGGTTTTCGATTTTTTTTAGAAATTCATTATGCTTTGATTTGTTGAGCTGATAATTTGAACGGACTTGTATGATTTGATCTTCAATGATTTTTACCTTTGCCTCATTTTCACCTAGTTGAACGTTGATTTTTTTTATTTCCATAACAAAACCACCAATCTCATAGGTTTTTAATTCTTCTTTATACTTGAGATAGGCTTTTGCTCTGGTAGCTTGTTCTGTTAAGGTGTCTTTCTGATAGGCTAATTCTGTAATAATATCGTTGATTCTATAGAGATTTTGCTTTTCTTCATCTAATTTTTTTTCTGCATTTTCTTTGCGCTTTTTAAACTTCACAATGCCAACCGCTTCATCAAATAAAGCCCTTCGTTCTTCCGGTTTGTTCGATAGTATTTTTTCAATCTGGCCTTGTCCTATAATAGAATAACCTTCTTGTCCAATACCTGTATCCATAAAAAGCTCTAGTACATCCCGCATCCTACAGGTAGTTCCATTTATTGAATATTCACTTTCACCTGAACGATAGACCCTTCTTGACACGGTTACTTCCGAATAGGCAATAGGAATTTTCATGTCTTGATTATCAATGGTTAAATCAACTTGACAATAGCCTAGGGGCTTTCTAGCTTCGGTACCGGCAAAAATGACATCCTGCATTTTACTGCCACGTAACTGTTTGGCACTTTGTTCACCCAGCACCCACCTAACTGCATCTGCCACATTACTTTTCCCACTGCCATTTGGACCAACAATAGCTGTGATACCTTTTTCAAACTTAAATACCATTTTATTGGCAAAAGACTTAAACCCGTACAACTCTATGCTTTTTAAATGCATGCTGATCTCTCCAAAATGTGATTGCACAGACTTAGCCATTACAATCACGATATTTTAACCATATTTCTTTCATTTAGTTGATTCTTATAATCCATCAATAAAAATTGGACAACTTATAATACGTTTATAAATTGTTCAGAAATTATTGTTAAACAATTTTTTTGATCGCATCAAACGCGGCTTCTTGCTCTGCAGATTTTTTACTTCTTCCAAATCCATGACCAATGGTTTTATCTTCGTGAACGACGATGACTTCAAAAAGCTTGGAATGATCCGGACCTTTTTCACTTACAATAACATATTCAACAGACTGATCACTATTTTTTTGGATGATTTCCTGAAGATGGGTTTTGCTGTCAACAAACAGCTTTCTTTTTTCTACATCCTTTAATAATGTAGATTCAACAAAAATGCGCGCTTCTTCAAGACCACCATCCAAATAAATGGCACCAATTAATGCTTCTACCGCGTCTGACAAAACAGAAGACCTTAATCTACCTCCTGAATTATCTTCACCCTTTCCTAATAGCAAATAATCACCAAGATTGATTTCTCTGGAAAAATTAGCCAGCGTTGGTTCACAAACAATACTGGCTCGAAATTTAGTCAACTCCCCTTCTAACATTTCATCGTACTTCCGAAATAAGAATTCTGATGTAATAATTTCTAGAACTGCATCACCCAAAAACTCCAGTCGTTCATTGTTTTCAAATTTGCTAAGTCGATGTTCATTCGCGTAGGAACTATGGGTTAAGGCTCTTTCAAGAAGTCTTAAATCAACAAATTGATACCCAATAATATCTTGAAATTCTTCAACATCTTTTACTTGGGACATATCTTTTCTCACTTTCTTAAATTGTAATCACAGTTAAATATTATAACATAAACTTATTTCTTTTTCTATTAAATAACAGATTCAAAACCGAATAAGCATCTGCCTATGTGCGGCAGTAATCATATATACTATGTAAGGGTTTTCATGGGACCACCAAATACAATCTACACTACTATAACAAAAAAGAAGCTTCATTAACTGAAACCTCTTTTCTTATATCATCAAATTTCCTTGTTTAAATCTTACCCGTTATTCTTAACCATATTAATTGCATCTCCAACAGTCTGAATACTGTCTAAGGCTTCCTCATCTAATTCAACATCATAGGCATCTTCTACAGCCATAATGATTTGTGCCAAATCAAGAGAATCAATACCAAGGTCATCTGAAAAATTCATATTTTCTTTTAATTCTTCCGGCCCATATGTCGTAAATTCTGCTATGATTTCTAATAATTTACTTTCATCCATAATTAGCTCCTTTCTCATTAAGTTCATCTTTTAGAACCCATCTGAAATGATTAAGATATAAAAACTAAGTTCAATCAAATAATCTTCATTTTAACCATATAATAAAACCATCTTACTATAATTTTTAAACATAATCAACCATAGACTTATAATAATTGTTGTTTAATTTTATCATTCACCTTATGATCTACAAAAGTTTTACATTGTATAATAGCATTTTTAAATGCCTTAGCATTAGAACTTCCATGGGCTTTTACCACTAATGCTTCTAAACCTAATAAGGGTGCCCCTCCATACTCAGTGTAGTCTAACCTTTTCTTCATAGACTTCATGGATTTCTTTATCAGAAGACCACCTATTTTACTCATGGTTGTGGACATAATTGATTCTTTTACCATCCCAAGTAAAGATGCAGCCAAGCCTTCTGTCAACTTTAAAATGACATTGCCTACAAAACCATCACATACAATGACATGGGCCTCACCGGTAGGAATATCTCTGGCCTCTAAATTGCCAATAAAATTCAAAGAAGAATCATTTTTCAACAATGGAAATGTTTCTTTTACTAAAGCATTACCTTTTTTGTCTTCTGAACCATTGTTAACTAAAGCGACTTTAGGGTGCTTAATATCTAGGATGTTCTCATAGTAAATGGACCCCATTTTTGCAAACTGATGTAAGAAATGAGGCTTACTATCCACATTAGCACCACAGTCAATGAGCAAGGTCATACCCTTTTCATTAGGAATCAGCGAACCAAGCGCCGGACGTTCAATGCCTTTCATCCGTCCAATGACCAAAGTTCCACCGGCCAACACAGCACCTGTGCTACCAGCTGATACCAGTGCATCTGCCTTTTTGTCTTTAACAAGATACAAGGCCTTAACTAAAGATGCATCTTTTTTTCTTCGTATGGCAAGGACAGGAGATTCATCATTGGTGATGATTTCTGTTGTATGAATGATTTCCATTCTGTTTTTGTCATAAGACTTATCTTTTAATATTGCACCAATCTTTGTTTCATCACCCGTTAATATCAGATGAATGTCCTCACATGTATTTAGTGCCCAAATAGCACCTTCAACCATGGCATTAGGTGCATCATCACCACCCATGGCGTCAATCACAATCTTCGTTAGTTCCATATTCCGCCTCCTCTTTCCTATGAATTTTCTTAATACTTAAAATAGCGTAACCATTATGGTTACGCTGTTTATATTCATTGGAAAAGTGTAGATTATTTTACCTCTAATACGACTTTGTTCTTATATGTGCCACATTTTTTACAAGCTCTGTGTGACATTACAAGTTCGCCACATTTTGTACACGTGGACAGATTTGGAGCTGTTAATTTCCAATTAGCTCTTCTGCTGTTTCTTCTTGCTTTGGATACTTTACGTTTTGGTACTGCCATGATCTACACCTCCTTAAATCTTTCATTAAATAAATCTTTTAGTCCCGCAAGTCTGGGATCCACATTATCATCTTCGCAATTGCATGCTTCTTGGTTAAGATCAGCACCACATACCTTACAAATGCCTTGACACGATTCATTGCAAAGAACTTTCATAGGCACGTTCATATAGATTTCGTCTAAAGCCAACTTTTTCACATTCAGAATTGAGTTTTTGTAATAATCCTTCATTTCATCGTTTTCAGGATCATCAATATTCTCATTCAATTCTTTTGTAAACCGACCTTCAATCCTAGATATGACTTCATTCATACAACGATTGCAGTACATGACCAACGCTGCTTCAACCTTGCCTTGGGTCAAATATTCGCCTTCACCTAATTGGGTAACTTCAAATTCGATTTTAATGGGCTCACTAATTTCAAAAATCTCTCCACCAAATTCAAGTTGATCCATTTCCAAGGTTCGCCGGATAGTAACATCTTTAACCGTTTGTGAAAACAGTTCCGTTAAATTTATCTGCATGATACCACTCCTTTAGCTGTAAAGCATAATCGCTTTATACCTCGAATAATAACCACATGTAATTATACATATGGCCAAATATTTTGTCAAGGGCAAAATATCATAACAGGAATAAAGCGGCACCTTGAGTTATAATACATAAAGGCAATAACCTAAGCCATTGCCTCTATACAGTATTTTATTTAGAAATACTCAAATTGACACATTAACATTGATATTTAATTTTTTTTGATGAGTTGCTTTGTTTCTCTTGCAATGGCCAGTTCTTCATTCGTAGGTATAACGAGCGATCTTACAGTTGCCCCTTCAGCTGAAAAGTCACGTTCCATAGAACGAACATGATTGAGTTCATCGTCAACCTTAACACCTAAGTAACCTAGGTAATTACATATTTCTTTACGCACTTCATGGTTGTTTTCTCCAAGTCCAGCAGTAAACACAACGGCATCAATGCCATTCATAGCCGCTGCATATGCACCTATATATTTAGCTACTCTAAGATGATAAACATCCATGGACAAAATTGCTTGTTGGTTGCCCTCAGCGATTGCATCTTCAATGTCTCTAAAGTCACTGGAGAACTGTGACAACCCTTTTATACCGGATTCCTTGTTCAGCACATTGATGACTTCATCTAAGGTTAAACCTTCTTTTTCCGCAATAAATTGAACAATAGCCGGATCCAAGTCACCACTACGGGTTCCCATTGCAAGGCCTTCAAGAGGTGTTAAGCCCATACTCGTATCTATTGATTTTCCTTTGTCGATTGCACACACACTTGCACCGTTGCCTAAATGACAAACAACAATTTTCATATCCTCAACATTACGGCCTAAGAACTCCGCTGTTCTATATGCCACATATTTGTGAGAAGTACCATGGAAACCATACTTTCTGATTTTATGCTTAGTATAATACTTATATGGAAGGGCATATAAGTAAGTTTTTGGTTCCATTGTTTGATGGAAGGCTGTGTCAAAAACCGCAACTTGTTTTGTATTTGGCATTAGCACTTCACAAGCATTAATACCAACTAAGTTGGCCGGATTATGTAAAGGCGCCAAGTCACTACATGCTTTAATCGCATCCTTTACTTCTTCCGTAATGATGATAGAAGCTGAGAAAGCTTCTCCTCCATGAACAACCCTGTGACCGACAGCGGCAATCTCATCCATAGAGTCAATAACACCATGTGCTGGATCTGTTAATGTAGCAAGCACAGATTTTACTGCATCCTTATGATCTTTCATTGGTATTTGTAATTTCAACTTATCATGTCCTTTTGGTTTATGCCCAATAAAAGAACCTTCAAAACCAATTCGATCACATATCCCTATTGCTAATACGTCCTCATTTTCCATATTAATCAGTTGGTACTTAACGGATGAACTACCACAATTCAAAACTAAAATATTCATATTTTTGCTCCCTTTTCCTTGGTCATTCTTATTGAGCCTGTACCGCTGTTATAGCAACGACACCGACAATATCTTCAGCTGTACAACCTCTTGATAGATCATTGACAGGTTTTGCGATTCCTTGTGTAATGGGTCCATATGCATCAGCTTTAGCAAGTCGTTCTGTTAACTTGTAACAAATATTCGCCGCATCAAGATCTGGGAATACAAGTACATTGGCTTTACCGGCAATCTCATTACCAGGTGCCTTTGCAGCACCTATACTTGGTACAATGGCTGCATCTGATTGGAATTCTCCATCAATTTTGTATTCCGGGTAAAGTGATTTTGCAATTCTGGTGGCTTCAACAACTTTATCTACATCTGGGTGTGAAGCACTTCCTTTAGTTGAGTGGGATAACATACCTACTATGGGTTCAACACCCACTAGATTTCGAAAAGATTTTGCAGAACTTCCCGCTATGGTAGCAAGTTCTTCTGCATCCGGGTTTTGAACCAATCCACAATCTGAATAAATAAAAGTACCTTGATGTCCAAATTCGCAATTAGGCACTACCATAACAAAGAAAGAAGAAACAAGTTTTGTGTTGGGTGCTGTTTTTAAGATTTGAAGGGATGGTCTTAAAACATTGGCTGTTGAATTAACAGCTCCGGCTACCATGCCGTCTGCATAACCCATTTTAACCATCATGACCCCTAAGTATAGTGCATCCGTCTTTAAGATTTCCCCTGCTTTTTCTAAAGTCATGCCTTTTTGTTCTCGAAGTTCCACCAACTTAGCAATATAGGTATCCATTTGCTCAAAAGAATTCGGATTAATAATCGTTGCGCCTGAAATATCAAGGTTCGTTGCCACGCTATTAATTTCATCCTCATCACCGATTAAAATAACATCACAAATGTCTTCGGTTAATATTTGTGCTGTGGCTTCAAGTGTTCTTATTTCCATACTTTCAGGTAATACGATGGTTTTTCTTGATTGTCTTGCTCTGTCTTTAATTGTTTCAATAAAACTCATTTTTTGCCCCTTTCAGATTGGCTCATTTATTACGTTATAATTGCAAAGACCATTGACTCTAAGCACTTAATCGTTGCTTACAGTTAATGATCATTGTTCACGTTGATGCATTCGTAATTGAATATCGTTTATAAAAGTTCAACTAAATAGTTTTGATGCCTTAACCATATATCTAATTATATACTTTGTGTTCATTGTATACAATCCTTTTTTAGGTTTTTGTTGTTTTTTTTATAAACATTGACAGGTTAATGGGTTAAACTATATAGCCATATAAGTCTGGACTATGATATACTTTTCTAAAGCGTACTTAAAAAGGATGGTAATTATGAATATATGTGGAATTGTCACCGAATACAACCCCCTTCATTTGGGCCATGCATACCAAATTCAAGCAGCTAGAACAACAACTGAAGCTCAAGGCGTTGTTTTGATTATGAGCGGCAATTTTGTCCAACGTGGTGAGCCGGCTATTATTAATAAATATGCAAGAACTCAAGCAGCGCTCCATACGGGTGTGGATTTGGTCATTGAGCTTCCTACTTATTTTGCCACTTCCAGTGCTGAGTATTTTTCACATATGGCAATCAAACTATTACAGGCAACAGGAATCACAACACATTTGAATTTTGGAAGTGAATCCGGGTCCATAGATGCTCTTGTTAAGATAGCAGAAGTTCTCTATAAAGAACCTATTGGATTTCGATTTCTTCTTAATGAATATTTAGGCAAAGGGGATGCTTTTCCTAAAGCAAGAGAAAAAGCCTTACTAAAATATGTTAAGAACCATCATCTGATGTCGACTGATCAGGCTTTATCTATTAAAACGCCGAACAATATTTTGGGTATTGAATACATAAAAGCTTTACTAAGGCAAAACAGCAAAATCATACCAACCACCATTAAACGTATTGGATCTGAGTACCATGATGATGACAGTAAGACAACAATCCCTTCTGCAACTGCTATCAGAAAGTACTTACGTGAGCATGACCATTACAAGCCTTTATCCAAAAAACTTCCTCTATATTCTTATAATACCTTGGAAAATGTTATCATTTCTAGCGAAGGTCCCATCTTCTACGATATGATATTCCCTTTTCTAAAATATAAAATTCTTACAAGTACACCTGAAGTCTTGCGTACTTATCAGGATGTAAATGAGGGTCTTGAAAATAAAATTATTGAAGCGGCTTTGCATGCCTATGATTATGAAAGTTTGGTAGATAGAATCCTATCAAAACGTTATACAAGAACTAAAGTTGCAAGAGCATTATTGCATATTTACCTGGGTCACGAACAAAAAACATTTGAAGTACTAAATACCGAAATGAAGCCCTATCTTAAGGTCTTGGGTTTCAATCCAAAAGGTCAAGAGATGTTGAAAGCTATTAAAAAATATGATGAAAATCTACCGATTATTGTCAACACACGCCAAGGCTGCAAGCAATTAGACGACCTACAACTGCTGTCTTATAAGGCTGATTTAAATAGCACACTGCACTACAATCATCTTATTCATTTTTATTATGGTACAAAAATGGAAAATGAATATGAGACACCCATTATTCGATTACCATAATAATAATGGTCTACCTATTCTTCTCATATGTGATATAATAAGTTGAAACATTAACTCAGATTATGGTATCAGAAATGCGTTTTGCTACCTTAATCAATTATAAGTTTAATTAAGGAGGTAACTAAATGAATCTATTTAAATGTACAGTATGTGGCTTTGTGTATGAAGCGGATGAAGCATTGGATTTTTGTCCAAAATGTGGTGCACCTAAAGAAAAACACGTTGTTTTATCTGAAGAAGATGCTAACAAGATTTACGCTTCTGATGAATCCAATGATCTTCATATGGAATTGGTAAATCTTGCTGCAACTATGATTGACTTAAGCGAAGCCGGAATTGAAATCGGCCTTGACCCAGGTTGTATTGATGTTTTTGAAAAAACCATTAAAATGGCATGGGAAATTAAAGCTCTTGCAAAAGCAGAACTTGGAATCCACATGAGCAAAGGTAAATGGTAGTCTATACTCTATAAAATAAGGCTCTATGTCAAAAAAATATGCGACAAAAAAGTCTCTAAGTGAATAAGCTTAGAGACTTTTTTGACAGCTGAAGTTGGATTCTCTTTTTGAAGACCAAACTAAAACGGACTCAACATCCTGAGCAGAGCTCATAACGAAGCAAAGCTTCTTTTCTTGTATTATACTGTTTTATAACGCCATCCCATCATACCACCAACCATATTATAGGTATCATAACCTTCTTTTCCTAGAAACTTAGAAGCGCTGGTACTTCTTGCGCCACTGGCACAAACTACAATCACTTTCTTATTCTTATCAACCTCATTAATTCGACTTGGTATCGTTGATAACGGAATAAGTTTGGCAGTTTCAATATGACCGGCTGCATACTCATATTGTTCTCTTACATCAATAATCTGTACGTCTTTATCCATCATGATTTTGTTTACTTCGTCTGATGAAATAGTCTGATAATTTTTCTTTAATAAATTCATAATACACCTCTATATTTGTTTACCTGCTTAACAGGTTTATTTTATATCTATATATTACAATATAAAGGTTTATATGTCAATACTATATTTATAATTTGTGATATAAGGTTCTTACTTACTTATTCATTCAATTTGTTTTTGCTCATAATCAATTCTTCTCTGTTGTTAGCCATAACTTTTACTTGCTGACTGATATAATTTTCAAACTTACCATAATGAATATTCGTCTGTTCTACTGTATCTCGCATTGCATATTCCATTTGCTCAACCAATTCTTCCACATACTCATATGCACCAACTTTAATCTCTTTGGCTGTTTGATTGGCTGCCTCAATGATTTCTTGCGCTTTTTTTTCTGCTTTTCTACTTATTTCATGATCATCGATCAACTCATTGACCCTTGCTGAAGCTTTGTTCAGGGCATGATCCGCTTCTTTTCTTGAATCTTCGATAATACGTTCTTTTTCCTCAAGAATTCTTTGTGAGCGTTTGATTTCTTCAGGTAACTTCAACCTTAAATCTGTCATGAATTCATATACCACTTCCATATCCACAATGATTTTATTGGAAAAAGGCATTGTTTTACATTCTTCAAAATAACCTTCCATTTCGTCAATTAAATTAAATACATCACTCATACTCATACCTCCATACTCTCATATTTATCTTTTAAATAGGTGACGGTTATTGGATGAACCATCTGACTAACATCGCCACCATACAAAGCAACCTCTCTTACAACACTGGAACTTAGAAACGAGTACTCATTTTTTGTTACAAAAAAAATGGTTTCAATATTAGGATTTAAACTATGGTTCGTTTGGGCTAACTGTATTTCAAATTCAAAATCAGATACAGCTCTAAATCCTCTTATTATAAGATTTGCTGATACTTTTTCCATAAAATCTACCAACAATCCAGAAAAGGACCTGATTTCTACATTAGGAAGATCCTGAGTCAAGGCTTCTAGTAATTTCACACGTTCATCTATTGTGAATAAACTCGACTTATTGACATTGTTTAACACACCTACTATCAAATGTTCCACTTGACAGGCACTTCTTTTAATGATGTCTAAATGTCCATTGGTGGCCGGATCAAAGCTTCCGGGATATACCGCTGTTTTCACTATGTCACATCCTTACATAATCTATGATTTTCTTATAAAGCTAAACTTACATGTATTATAGATTCGTTCTTTGAAGATTTCATAAGTTTTTAGACCTTCAATGAAAGACATATCCGTTTTCAAACTGCTTTCGCATACCATTATACCATCATCTTTTAACAAATCATATCCATGGATTTGCGAAATCGTAACTTCTTCTAGACCTTGGTCAAAAGGCGGGTCCAAATAGATTAAATCAAACTGGGTACCATGATTGCCTAAATCCATCAAAGCTTTGCTATAATCATACTTCATAATCTCCGCTTTTTCAAATAGTTTTGTGAAATTTAGATTTTTCTCAATACAAATTATGGCTGTTTTATGGTTTTCTACAAACACACAACCGGCTGCACCTCGACTTAGTGCCTCTATTCCTATACTGCCGGTTCCACTAAACAAATCCAATACGTTTGAACCAACTACATAGGGTCGAATGATATTAAAAACTGTTTCTTTGTAACGATCTGTTGTCGGCCTTATATCCTTACCTTCCGGAACACTTAAAGGTAAAGATCTAGCACTTCCTGCTATCACACGCATAAGATAACTCCTATAAAGCTATAAAGGACATATTGGTCTCCATATAGTTTTCTAATTTTTTTCTAAAGTTTTCGTAAGTTGCTTCTTGAAGTATATCACGTTTTTCGCTAATTGTCTTTGCAACTAAATGGGCTTGTTTTAGAATCTCCATATCTTCTACAATATTTGCTATTTTAAATGTCGGCATTCCGCTTTGACGAAGGCCTAATAGATCGCCATGCCCTCTAATCTCCAAGTCTTTTTGAGCGATATAGAAGCCATCTTGTGATTCTGTCATAATAGCCATACGTTTCTTGCCAAGCACAGATTGTGAATCTGAAATTAATATACAATAAGACTGATTGCCACCTCTACCAACACGACCTCTAAGTTGATGTAGTTGAGCAAGGCCAAATCGATGGGCATCTTCAATAATCATAAGAGTTGCATTAGGCACATTAATACCAACTTCAATAACGGTTGTAGATACAAGAATGTCCAGTTCACCCCTTGCAAATCTTTCCATTGTTTCATTTTTTTCTTTGGGACGCATTTGACCATGAAGATATTCAATGCGTATATGAGGTGGTAATTCTACTTTTAGTTTTTCAGTGTAGCTAAGGACATCCTTTAGATCATTTTCCTCATTTTCTTCAACCATGGGACATACTATGTAGCACTGTCTGCCCGCTTCTATTTCTTTAGCGATAAAGGCCTTCACCCTATTTCTATAGGAATCATTTACTACGAAGGTTTCAATGCTTTTTCTGCCGGGAGGTAATTCATCAATAATTGAAACATCCATATCTCCATAGAGTATAAGACCTAATGTTCTTGGTATTGGTGTTCCGCTCATGACAAGCACATGCGGATAATGCCCCTTCCCAGCCAGTAATTCTCTTTGTGCTACACCGAATCGATGCTGTTCATCTGTAATAACCAAAGCCAGATTCTTAAAATTAACCCCTTCCTGAATGACCGCATGAGTACCAAGCACCACATCTATTAAGCCGGCTTCAATCTTTTGATAGGTATCTACCTTTTCTTTCTTTGTCATTGATCCTACCAGCAATTCAATCCGAAGGTCTATACTTACAAACATTTTTTCTAAAGATTGAAGGTGTTGCTTAGCCAATACCTCTGTCGGTGCCATTAAAACACTTTGATAGCCATTTTCTGCTGCTAAGATTATAGCCAATGCAGCTACCACAGTTTTTCCCGAACCAACATCGCCTTGAATCAGACGGTTCATATTATAGGAACCATTCATATCCTTTATGATTTCATCTAGGACATTGTATTGAGCGCTTGTTAATGCAAAAGGCAGCTTTTTAAGTGTGTTTTCATACCCTTTTCGACACTCGAAATTATACTGATTTTCTATTCTAACTTGTTCATCTTTTAACATCATAAGCCCTAATTGAAAAAACAAAAATTCATCAAATACCAGTCTTCTTCTAGCATCATTCAAAACAACATCGTTTTGTGGGTAATGAACCTGATAAATTGCATCTTCTAAAGATATTAATTCATTCGCTTCTCTGATCATGTCTGGTAAATAATCTTCAATCCTATTGTTGATCGCTTCCATAGCTGAAGCTACTGCTAGGCGAATAGCTTTTTGGTTGATGCCTTTTGTCAAAGGATATATTGGAATAATGGTTTTGTCATCGTAATAATTTAAATCTGCTTGTGTAAGAATTTTTGGAGATGTTAGCTGTAACTTTTCGTATTTATAGGACGCTTTCCCCATGACTGTAATCATTTGGCCTTCTTTTAACTGTTTTTGCAGATAGGGTTGATTGAACCACGTTAAACCAATCTCACCAGTATCATCTTTTATGCGTGTAGATGTTAATATAACCTGTCTTGCCTTTTTGGAATAAGGTGCAACCATGATTTCCCCTTGAATAAGGTAGGTTCCATTCGGTTTAACCTCTTGTATTCTTGAATATCCAATTCCTTTTTCGTAAGTCGTAGGATAGTAGGTCACCAAGTCCATTAAACTCTTAATGCCTATCTTCTCAAATAATTGAGCCTTCTTTTTTCCTATACCACTTAATTCAGTAATTGGTTTATTTGTTTCCACATAGATCACCTTATTTCTGTAATTCATTTAGGGTAATAATACCATAATCATGGTTCAAGGGTCAAAACTAACTTTCTCTAATCAAAAAAATGTTCTCCTACCTACAGTATATTTTACACTGTAGGTTAGAGAACCTTAAGTCTTAATTTGAATTCTATTCAAGAGATAAAATATAGTAATACAAGGGTTGACCACCATAATGAACTTCTATCTCACAATTTGGATATGTTTCTTCTAAATCCTTGGATAATTGATTTGCAGTAGCCTCATCAACATCCATTCCATAGTATACAGAAATTAATTCGCTGTCTTCATCTATCAATGACTCAAAAAGCTTTCTGACCGCCTGTTCAACGTCAGCTTCTACCACATTAATCTTGCCTTTGCCAATCCCAAGAAAATCACCTTCCTTGATGATTTTCTCATCAACAACCGTGTCTCTAATGGCATGTGTCACCTGTCCAGATACCACATCATTAATGGCCTGCGTCATAGTCTCTTGATTCTCCTTGGGGGACTTATCCTCCTCAAAGTTGATTAAAGCACTGATCCCTTCAGGAATGGATTTGGTTGGGATAACTATGACTTGTTTGTCGTCTACAATATCTTTAACTTGTTCTGCAGCTAAAATAATGTTTTTGTTATTGGGTAAGATAAACACGCTTTTTGCATTTACTTTTGAAACAGCATTAAGTATATCCTCTGTAGATGGGTTCATGGTTTGACCCCCTTCTACAATATAATCGGCGCCTAGGCCTTTGAAAATCTCACTCAGTCCGTCTCCTATGGAGATAACCACAAAACCATTTTCTTTTACTTCCGTGGGGTGAAGCTTATCTAATTCCTCTTGAGCAATCAATCTATTAGCATGTTCTTCTCGCATGTTGTCAATTTTCAAGTTGCTGAGTTCGCCGATAGAGAGACCTTTTTGTAGCGCAAGACCTGGGTCATTGGTGTGAACATGTATTTTAATGATATCCTCGTCTGAAACAGCAACAATTGAATCACCAATCGTTTCAAGATAAGTCCTAAGAGCTAAAGCTTCTCGATCACTTTCCATGTCATTTCGTACATTTATTATAAACTCTGTGCAATAGCCGAACTTAATTTCTTCACCACTATGATCGTATATTAATTCAATCTCCGCATGTGTATCATCCTCTTCAAATTCAACAACATAATCATCACCGGCTTCAAGGGCCATCAAAGCACCTCTTAAAATATACATTAGTCCTTGACCACCAGAATCGACCACACCTGCTTGTTTCAAAACAGGCAGCAATTCAGGTGTATATTGTAAAGTTGCTTCTGCATGAACAATCACTTTTTTTAAAATGTCAACAATATCATCATTAACACGTGCAAGTTCTACAGCCTTTTCTGCAGCCTCTCTGGCTACCGTCAATATGGTGCCTTCTTTAGGCTTCATGACCGCCTTATAGGCAGTCTCAGAACCTCTTTGCAAGGCATTAGCCAAGACGACAGCGTCTAAGACATCATGACTTGATATTTCTTTACAAAAGCCTCTAAAAAGCTGTGATAATATAACGCCTGAATTTCCTCTTGCGCCTCTTAATGAACCGGATGAAATGGCTTTAGCCAAACCTTGCAAATCATCCGAATCCACCTTCTGAACATCTCGTACTGCCGCTAAAATGGTTAGTGTCATATTTGTTCCCGTATCGCCGTCAGGCACGGGGAAAACATTAAGTTCATCTACATACTTCTTTTTTGACTCTAAATATTTTGCACCAGCAATAAACATACTTTTTAAAGTCTTAGGTGATATGTTATAAGCAGTCACTGGTATTCCTCCTTAGTTTCTTATTCGTCCACTCTGACGTCTTCTACATATATATTTATATGCTTGACTTCCAAACCTGAAAAAGTCTCTAATTTATACTTCACCGTACTGACGAGGTTGTCTGTAACGGCTTTAATGTTAACACCATATTCAATTACAATATGTAGGTCGATTCGAATACAGTTATCATCCACTTTCAAGGAAATACCTTTTGTGATACTATCACCTTTTAATAGCTTGGCAATACCGCTGGTTACATTCACCATAGCCATACCGACAATGCCATAGCATTCGACCGCTGTTACACCGGCAACTTTTTCCAAGACTTCATCATCGATTGTCACTTCTCCATAACCAGTATCTAATCTACCAATCATAAAAATGCCTCCTTCATCTATATCGTCGTATAATAATATCATAGAACTTAACAAACTGGCTAAAGTGTCAAAACCAAATTTACTAATTCACCTAAATATTGTAGATGAAGTTCAATTAAGTCGTTTCCATGCTTTAACCTAGAAATATGAGATCATTGCTCATTGTATTATAACATCTTTTTCCTATGATTTATAGGTTTTTTCTAATTAATTGAAAGTTATTATAAGTAATGCTTGCATTCATTTAAATTCTTTGATAGAATTGATTTGTTATGAAGATATATATTAAGGAGGTGCAGTTGTGGCTAAATGTTCAATATGTGATAAAGGCGTACACTTCGGTAACGCAGTCAGTCATTCTCATAGAAGGTCAAACAAACAATGGAAACCTAATATCAGATCAGTAAAAGCTGTCATTAATGGGCAATCACAAAGAATCAAAGTTTGTTCAAAATGTTTACGTGCAGGCAAAATCGTACGTGCATAGTTCCATTTGATGTGTTAATAAGTGCACTTCTAATGAAATAAAACTAAAACATTTAATATAAATAAGCCAATAGCAAGTCTTAGATATCTAAGCATTGCTATTGGCTTATTTGTGGTTCAATCCTGAACTAAGATAAGTACAACTACTAATCCTTAGATTCAATAATCAATAGTTCCCCTTCTCCAACCAAAATCGTCGCTGCCTTCGATGTGATTTCATTACTGATACCATACGAACTTGAAGACTTTAAAGTCGCCTTATTCAAGGGATATTTGACACCGGAAATGCTTACATTATGTACATACTCACTTAAAGGCAATAAAGAGATATACTTATAGATGCTCTGATCGATGGTCTGACGGCTTTTTGCCAATCGGATTCTATTGTAAGGGTCTAAGAAGGTAATATTGAATGTTTTCCCATAATCTATCATAAGAAAAAGATTGGCTAGGGTATGGTCCATTCTACTACCCGTTCCACCTAAAACAACAACTTCATCTACAGAACGTTCTTCTAACCATTCAAAAGCTAACTGGGTATCGGTCATATCTTTTTTGTCCGGAAACACAATCTTTTCGATATGTCTTTTTTCGTAAGCACTCAATACATCCCTTTGACAGGAATCAAAATCACCTAAGATGACATCCGGTATAATGTCACATTCAGCCATATAGTCAATACCATGGTCCACACCTATTTTTAGATCAAATGAAGCGTTAGCTACCACTTCCTTTATTTGATTCAATGAAACTTGCCCACCTGTTATGACAAGTGCCCTTTTCATCGGATATATTCCAATGCTTTTAATCTCTTTTTATATGCTCTTGTAACAGAGGCAACGTCTTCTTGTGCGTAGATGGAAGACCCCATAACAAAGATATTAACACCGGCTTTTGCAACTTCTTCAATGTTATCAAAAGATAAACCACCATCCATCTGAATATCAAAGTTTAAGCCCAAAATCTTTCTTTTTTCAACGAGGTACCTAACTTTATCTAAAGTAGATGGCATGAAAGATTGTCCTCCAAATCCCGGTTCAACTGACATAATCAGTATCATATCCACGTCCTTAAGATATGGATCAAGTACGGTCACAGATGTTTTGGGGTTAATGGTCAAACCTACTTTTATACCATAGGATTTTATGGCCTTCATGGTTTCAGTAACATCCCCTTCTGCTTCTTGATGAAAAGTAATCATATCTGAACCAGCTTCTGCAAAAGCCTTAATGTAACGTAGCGGTTCTGTGATCATCAAATGAACATCAAGAAAGCTTTTCGTTGCCTGCCTAATAGACTTAATGACCGGGGGGCCTAGAGATATATTGGGCACATAGTGGCCGTCCATAACATCTACATGTATGTAGTCGGCACCTGCATTAATAACTGTTTCGATTTCTTCTCCAAGCCTAGAAAAGTCGGCTGAAAGAATGGATGGGGCTAACAAATTCATATTACCATCTCCTTATATCTTTTAATTCATCTATGAGCTGTTTATAACTGGTGTATCGGCTATGAGAAATATCGCCCTCTTTCACAGCATCTTTAATGCCGCAAACAGGTTCATTCAAATGATTACAGCCTTTAAATTTGCAATAGGGTTCATACTTGTAAAACTCTTTGAAATAAAGCTTAATATCTTCCTCAGACAAATGGTCAATATCCAGTGAAGAAAAGCCCGGTGTATCTACAACATAACTGTTTTCATGAAAACAAATCAAATCTGCATGACGAGTTGTATGCTTGCCTCGACCGATTTTTTCACTAACAATCCCTGTTTCTAAAAGTATCTCTGATTGTATGAGATTAAGTATGGATGATTTTCCTACACCGGAAGGTCCGGCAAAAACAGTTGTTTTATCATATAGAGCATCTTTTAGTGAATCAATACCTCTTTCTTCAATTGAACTGGTAGCAAAAACCTTATATCCGGTTTTTTCATATATAGCTTTAATCATTTCAACCTGCTCTTTGGTAAGTATATCTGTTTTATTAAAACAAATAATGGCTTCTATGCCTTTTTCTTCAACCATAACAAGAAAACGGTCTAGAAGATTATAGTTCGGTTCCGGATAGGCAACCGCAAAAACTATAACCGCTTGATCAATATTCGCAACCATCGGTCGGTCTAATTGGTTTTTTCTCTTTTGAATGGTTTCTATATTGCCTTTTTTATTTTCTTCATCTAAAACAACAATCTCGACGTTATCACCAATTAACGGTTTAATGTTTTCTTTCCTGAAAATGCCTCTTGCTTTACATTCGAAAATTCCCATGTGAGGTACATGTACATAGTAAAAACCAGCAATACCTTTTACAATTTTTCCTATCATTCAGCACGCTCCTCAGCGAAATCCAGCATTTGTGTATACTCGAGGCTACCATTTTTATAGACCTCTATGGTGGCAGATCCTAGTCCTGTTACAGGCACATTCAGTGGGGTGTCAAAATCCGAATGATAAACGACTTTATTATACACCTCTTCTGAAACACCCTCTTTTATTAATATTACTGAAATAATCCCAGAGTCTTCATCTTGTTCAAGAACATTATTAATGGTTATGTTTTTTGTTACAGGTCTAATCTCCTTACCAAGACTAATGGTTAAATCAACTTCATACCCTTCTTTTACTGTTGTGCCAGGCATAACTGTCATTGCAATAACCTGACCTTCAATAATATTATCATTATAGGACTCAGATATGTTTGAGCCGACTTTTAATCCTGCTTCGCTTAATATGGCCTTGGCTTCATCCAATGTTTTTTTACGAACATCCGGAACCACAACAAAAACATCTTCTTTTCCCAGGCTGACTTTCAGTTTGACTTCACTGCCTTTTTCCATCATCGTTCCAGCTTCCGGGTCTTGCTCAAAAACCACACCAACAGGTATGTTTTCGTTATACACTTGAGAGATTATACCTTCTAAGTTGGCATCTGCCAGTAAATCCTTTGCAATATCATAATTCAAGGCTACGACCTTTGGAACCTCGAATGATTCGACCCCTAATGAAAGTACGACTTTGACATTGGCCTCTTGACCTACAATAGTACCTTCTATTGGATCTTGGCTTATTATCGTATCTTTATCATGTGTATCTGAGTAGGCACTGGATGCCACTTCTATAGTAAGCGACAAATCTTCAAGTAACACGACGGCTTCATCGTAGGGTATATGCTCTAGGTTAGGCATTGGAATTTCTATAGGCATAAGGCTATCTCTAAAAATACTAAAAAGAAATGCAAGAATCAGCATTGTCATAATAATAGCGGAAATGACGGCGCCTACCGCAACCATTTTTTCCACTTTCGGTTTAGGTTCTACATCTGTATCCTTTTCATTCCATATCTGTCGCATTTGTGTATTGTTCAATATCATCGTGGGTGAATCAGGATCAAATTCATTAAGCTCTACAAAGTTTTCCGTCGGAAAACTTGTCGCTTTTTTCAAATCAGCTAGTAATGCTTCTGAAGCATGATACCTTAGTTCCGGTTTTTTTTGTGTTGCTTTAATAATAATCTGCTCCAAGTTCCGGTCAACATCCGGATTAAGAGATTTTATATCCGGTAGATCATCATGAATCTGCTTTAAAGCGACAGAAACCGCCGAATCTGCCGTAAAAGGTACAGATCCAGTTATCATCTCATACATCGTAATACCCAGTGAGTATATATCGCTTCTTTCATTTGAGTAGCCACTTTTTGCCTGCTCCGGTGGAATATAATGTACCGAACCGGATGCCATATCAGCTGCCGGTATGGTCGCACCTGTAGCGATTCTGGCAATACCAAAGTCAGCCACTTTCACCCTTCCATCCTTGGTTATGATGATGTTTTGAGGCTTAATATCACGATGAAATATATGGTTGGTATGGGCGCAATCCAAAGCTGAAGCAATACAAGCACTTATACGCAATGTCTCTTCATTACTTAATTTGCCTTTGGCTTTGATATAATCCTTGAGTGTAATACCATCTAAATATTCCATCACAATAAAGTGTGTTTTCTTTTCATTACCAACATCATAAATATTAACAATATTCACATGAGATAAACTGGCTGCTGCCTGAGCTTCAACTTTAAATTTTCCAACAAATTCATCATCATAAACATAATCATCTCTTAAAATCTTAATGGCTACCGTACGTCCCAGCTTGGTGTCTTTTGCTTTATAAACGATGGACATACCACCGGAACCGATCTTCTCTTCGATTGAATAGCGTTCATTTATAAGTGCGCCAAGTTGTATCATGACTGTACCTCGTTTCCACTATTTATTATAATAAGTGTAATATTATCAATACCACCTTTATCTAAGCATGCTTTCATTAAAGCATAGCCCATATCTTCTATCGTCTTTGCTTGACTCATAATTATACGCACTTCGTCATCACTTAACATTTTATTCAAACCGTCTGAACATAATAATATCAAATCCGAGCTACTAAGGGGTCTAACAAATCGGTCTACTTTTACATCTTCTTCCGCACCAAGGGCCCTCGTTATCATATTTTTATTCGGATGGTTGTATCGGTCTTCTTCTGAAATATGACCGGCTCTATACAATTCTTCAACGACAGAATGATCCAGTGTAACCTGTTCAAAACCATCCGCATATACATATAGCCTACTATCGCCTACATTGGTCACAAATAAAGTATCGTCTTTTATAACACAAGCTACGATGGTGGTTCCCATACCCTTCTGATTCTGATTCTCTTCACCTGCATCAAAAATTGCTTTATTAGCAACTCTCACTGCATTTTCTAAGGCCTGTACAACGTCCCAATCGCTATTTTTTTCTACATTTTCGACGATATGCTGAATTGCCTTTTTTGAAGCGATGTCGCCTGCCTTATGACCACCCATGCCATCTGCAATAATGTATAAATTCGGTAATTTTCCAACAGGTGTATCACTGACATAATAATAATCTTCATTATGATTTCTTACCAACCCTTTATCTGTTAACGCAAATGATCTCATAGCCCCTCCGTAATCTAACATCCAATGATTTCTATACCTATTCTAACATGATACAGGCACAATTAAAATAATTATAAAATACATTTCTATTCTTTCATGGTGTTAAGCCTAAGCTGTCCACAAGCAGCGTCAATATCTGTCCCTAAAGACCTTCTAATTGTGGTCTCCACTTTTTTGTCTAGCAATATATCTCTAAATCTAATTACATCTTTTTGATTCGACTTTGCAAATGATTTTTCTACAACATTGTTAATGGGGATTAAATTCACATGACATTTAAACTTTCTAAACCTTAGAAGATCTGCCAAGGCACGTGCCTGTGATGGATGATCATTATGTCCGGCTATTAATGCATATTCAAAAGTAATCCTTCTACCTGTTGATGTAAAGTAGGCTTCACATGCGGTTAATAGGTCGTCTATTGAATATTTTTTAGCAATCGGCATTGTCTGTTTACGTAGCTCATCATCACCTGCATGTAAGGATATTGCCAGATTTATCTGAAGCTTTTCACCTGCTAACCGATGGATACCATCTACCAAACCACAAGTTGAAAGCGTAATATGTCTTTGGCTGAGGTTTTTACCTTTTTCATGGGTTATAATCTTTATAAAGCCCACTACAGCTTCATAGTTATCAAGTGGTTCTCCTGTTCCCATAAGAACCACATGTGTGATGCGTTTACCAATTGCACTTTCAACAGCATAAACTTGACGCAGCATCTCACCTGTTGTTAGATTTCTTTCTAGCCCATTCAAACCCGATGCGCAGAACGTACATCCCATTCTACAGCCAGCCTGAGTTGAGATACAAACACTATTACCATAATCATAACGCATCAATACCGTTTCTATCATCTGACCATCGTGCAACTTAAACAGGAATTTTGTCGTACCGTCATGGTCGGATGTCTGCTTAGTGACCAATTGTATTTGTGTCAAGTAGGTATATTCTTCTAGCTTTGCTATTAAAGCTTTGGGCAGATTGTTCATGCCCTTCCATGTAAAACAGTCTTTTTGATGTAGCCATTCAAATATTTGTATGCCTCTAAACTTCTTTTCATTAAGTGCAATCATTTCATCCGCTATAGCGTTTAGCTCCAAAGACATGATATCTGTTTTGTTATTTGACATTTTCACACTTCTTTCTGAACTTAGCAATAAAAAAACCATCCGGTCCATTGGATATGGGCATCATAGTTACCATACCTGTTTCAGAATCACTATAACTTTTTTGTATCGGTTCTAAAACAAAGTCTTCATTTTCTTCTAAAAACCAGGCTACATTATCTTGATTTTCTGCTTTTGTCACAGTACAGGTACTGTAGATCAATACACCACCCGGTTTTACATAATTCTTTCCAACCATTAACATATCTTGTTGAAGTTTCTTCAGTGCTTCTATTCGTTCTATGGTTATATGCCATTTTATATCCGGTTTCTTACGAATGATTCCAAGACCTGAACAGGGTAAGTCCGCAACAACCAGATCACCCATACAAATATAATCCTGATTAAGGACACTTGCATCATTGATTGTTTCATTAATATTCTTAAGTCCTAATCTGGTATAATTTTCACGAATCCGGTCTAGTTTTTTTTCGGATATATCAAAAGCAACAACTTGACCCTTTCCTTCTAATTTATCAGCAAAATGTATGGTTTTTCCACCGGGCGCAGCACATAAGTCTATAATACACGTCATGCCTTCTTCATATCCTGCATCAGCCACCATCATAGAGCTTTCATCCTGAACAAGAAAATGACCTTTTTGAAAGGCATCTATTAAGCTTATTTTATCTATGTGTTCAAGGTGCATGGCTTCATCTAGATATTTGCCTTCAGAGACAGTAAGGCCTTCTGCTGTTAAAGCTTCCACTAGGGCCTTTTTAGATGTGTTCGTTTTCTGAACTCTAATAGTGAGTGGTGCTTGTTCGTTGCTGACACTAAGGAAGTTTTCTACCACTTCATCATCATAATCGTTTAATAGTAATTGAACAATCTCCGGTTTAAAAGAATACTTAACCGATAAGTAGGTCAAAAAATCTTCTTTGCTCGGCCAAATAATTGTATCTTTTTGACGTATAAGCGCTCTTAAAACACCATTGACAAAACCTGTCAAACGGTGCATTTTTCTTTTTTTAATCAGCTTAACCGCTTCATTACAAACCGCAGAATCCGGTATATTCTCCATATAGAGAAGCTGATAAACAGATAGTCTTAAAGTCAATCTAATGGCCGGTTTCATTTGATCGACTTTGATCTTACTGAATTGATTAATCACATAATCAATTCGAATTTGCTGTTCAATGGTTCCAAAAACGACTTTTTTGATAAAGGCGCGATCTTGTTTACTTAAGTCCTGTTCAACTGTAAAACGCTCTATAGCTTCGTGGACAAAAATACCTTCAAACTCAATTGTGTCTAGTATTTTCAGTACTACCCATCTTAAGTTCATCGCCTGCTACCCCTTGATAATAAGATGAATCTTATCAAGTTACCGGCTGCAACTGCTGCTGCTGCTATATAAGTTAAAGCGGCTGCATTAAGTACTTTTTTGGCAGGTATAAGTTCCTCACGGTCTAGAATACCTTCGCCTTCAAGTATTTCAATTGCCCTATTTGAAGCATTTAATTCTACAGGTAAAGTAATCAAATGAAAAACCAATACAGCCGCAAACATAAGTATGGCAAACTGAAGAATATAGTAGCCAATGCCAAGACCTGATCCTGTGAAATAGCCAAGCATTAATCCGGCAAAGGCAAGTGGCATTGCTGTGCTATTGGCTACATTAACAACCGGAACAATGGTTTGTCTTAACTTTAGAAAAGCATAGCCATCATAATCTTGTATTGCATGTCCACATTCATGGGCTGCAATACCTATCGCTGCTAATGATTTGTTTCCATAAACACCTGAGGAAAGCCTAAGTACACGCGCCTTCGGATCATAATGATCTGTTAGAACACCCTTGATTGGTTCTACCTTGACATCGTCGACACCATGACGTTCCAATATGCGCCTTGCTACATCTGCACCTGTTAACCCATTAATATTGGTGGTTTTACTGTATTTCTCATAAGTTGACTTCACTTTTGATTGGGCATACATGGCAAGTAGCAGTGGCGGTATTATATAAATAAAAAAACTCATATCTCCAAAATACATATCATCACACTTCTTTCTGATTTACTCAACAATTTGACACAGTTCCTGTCCAATCCGAATCTGATGGCCTCTTAGAAAATCCGGTGTGGACATCCTTTTTTTACCTTGTAATTGAAGGCTTTTTATCAATAGGCCCCCATCTTTACATTTTACTACAAAACCTTCTTCCCTAATTTCACATATAGACCCACAAGGGATATCCAATCTGTTACATGCTACAACATCGCTTTCCCATATTTTAAGGAGCTTACCTTCATAATGGGTATATGCACTGGGCCAAGGGTTTAACCCCCTAACCAAACGTTCAATTCTGTCCGCTGACTGATGCCAGTCAATATTACCCATCTCTTTATCTAACATGGGTGCATAAGTTGAAAGCGCATTGTTTTGAGGTTGCCGAATAAGACGTTCATCTGTTAGGGCTTCAATGGTCTTAAGTATTAAAGGACCGCCAATAAAAGATAGTTTGTCGTGTAAACTGCCGCCTGTTTCCTTTGGTTGTATTTCCACAGTTTCTTTAAGTAACATATCACCTGTATCTAAGCCAACATCCATATACATAGTGGTAACGCCTGTCGTCGCTTCACCATGAATGATGGCCCACTGTATCGGACCTGCCCCTCTATACTTAGGTAATAAAGATGCATGTATATTGATGCACCCATATTTTGGTAATTCCAAAAAAGCTTTGGGTAAGATTTGACCAAAGGCAATCACCACTGCCAAATCCGGTTCTAAAGCCTGTATAACTTCCATAAAATCCGGATTCTTAACCTTATTTGGTTGATAAACCGGTATCTCATTTTCTAAAGCCACCACCTTCACAGGTGGATATATAATTTGCTTTCCCCGTCCCTTAGGTTTATCCGGTTGGGTTACAACACCTATGATTTCATGTTCGGAATTAATAAGGTCTTCCAAAGTAGGGACTGAAAAATCCGGCGTTCCCATAAATAGTATTCGCATAACTCTCCTATATTTCCTCAATATTTTCTGCTTTATCAGTATATAATATACCTTCTAGGTGATCATACTCGTGACAGATGGCTCGTGCTAGAAAAGCTTCCGCTTCCATTTCGAATTCTCTACCTTCAATATTCATTGCTTTCACCTTTATTTTATAGGGCCTAAGTACATCACCTTGTTTCCCGGGAACACTTAAACAGCCTTCTAAGCCATATTGCTCCCCTTCTAATTCTTCTATAACCGGATTAATGAAAGTAATAGGGCCATCACCAATATCCACAATAAAAACCCTTCTTAGAACACCAACTTGTGGTGCTGCTAGACCAACACCTTGACTTTCATACATGGTCTCAATCATGTCTTCAACGAGTTCTTTGATACGTTCTGTTATTTCATCAACGGTCTTTGACTTCTTTCTGAGAATATCATCTCCGTTTATTCTTAGTTTTCTTAGGGCCATAATATGCCTCCTTCTAATAAGTATGTCAATATGACATCATCGGGTTCAGATCAATTTGCATATGACTTATATGTTTATGATCTTCTTGTTCATTTATATTATATAGATGATTGGCCAGTGCCGTCAATGCTTTATATGAATCTGCTTTGATGTAAATGACCCATCTGAAGTTATTTCTGATTTTTGACAAGGTTGCAGGTGAGGGCCCAAGAATTTCTACTGCTTTGTTATCTTCATAGCTACTTAAACGCTCTTTAATTCTATGACAAAGTTGAATTAAATATTTTTCATCTGTTGAAATAATCAAAACACTCATCATTTCTTTAAAAGGTGCATAGCCCATCAACTTTCTATATTGAATCTCATTACTATAAAAATGCTTATAGTCCTGATTTTTGGCGCTGACAATACTGTAATGATCCGGGGTATAGGTTTGGATAATTGCTCTACCGGCTTTGTCACCACGACCGGATCTTCCTGTTACTTGAGTTACAAGTTGAAATGTCTTTTCACTGGCACGAAAGTCATTAACGTACAAAGACATATCTGCTGCCATAACTCCGACTAATGTTACATTCTTAAAATGATGACCTTTGGCCACCATCTGTGTTCCAATAAGTATATCTGCTTCTTTGGCCTCAAATGCATCTAATACTCTTTTGTGTCCGTCCTTGCCGGTGGTGGTGTCATAATCCATACGTAAGGCTTTTGCTTTCGGAAATATTTCTTTGATATAAGCTTCCACTTTTTGTGTTCCAATACCAAAGGCTTTTACATGCTTAGAACCACAACTGGGACAGATTTGAACCATTGGTATGCTTTCATTACAATAATGACACTGTAGTCTATGATTGTACTTATGATAATTATAAGCGACATCACAATGATTACACTTAAGGACATATCCGCATAGCCTACAGGATACAAAATTCGAGTGGCCTCTACGGTTCAAAAATAGAATAATTTGTTCCTTTTTTTCAAGTGTCGACTTTATGGCTTTATAAAGATCACAACTCAAAATACTGGTGTTGCCTTCTTCTAATTCTTTACGCATATCCACCGTTTCAACCCTAAGCGGTGAAAGCGCCTCAGCTTTTTGTTCCAGCTCAACAAGTGTATATTTTTCTGTTATAGCTTTATAATAGCTTTCCACTAAGGGTGTGGCAGAACCTAATATAACCGGACACATATGGTATCTGGCTCTATAGATTGCGACTTCTCTTGCATGGTATTTAGGCGGCATTTCAGATTTGTAGGAGGTTTCATGTTCTTCATCTAGAATAATGAGGCCGATTTTTTCAAAAGGTGCGAAAATAGCCGACCTTGGTCCTATCATGATTTTTAGACGGCCTTCTTTTGCTAGACGCCATTGATCAAAACGTTCACCTTCTGACAGTCTAGAATGCATGACGCCCACAACTTCCCCAAAACGTTCAACAAACCTTTTGACCATAAGGGGTGTTAAAGCTATTTCCGGTATCATTACGATGGCTGACTGCCCCATAGCAAGCACTTGTTCAATCGCCTGCATGTAGACCTCTGTTTTGCCACTTCCGGTTATCCCATGAAGTAAATAAACCTTGTTTTCCTTTTCTTGTATGCTATTTATAATACTTGTAAGTGCCTTGTCTTGTTCCTTATTAGGTGATAGGTTTATACTGGTCTCATATGCCTCCAAATCATATGGCATACGTATCCGTATATTTTCTTCTAATTCAAGAATACGATGTTTAACCATCGTTGTTATAATGCCACGCGTTACATCTGCTTCTTCCATGATTTCTTTTAAGGATACATGAGGCTTTACTAATAAAACTTCTAGTGCTCTTACTCTAGGTTCATATGTTTTTTTACCTTTAAGTGTTCTAATCATGTCCATGAGTTGATCCTGATCTATTAAAGACCGCACCCATTTCTCTTCTTTTTTCCGAACATTGGGTCTTGAAGGTAATAACGCGCCAAGGGCTGCTTGCATCGTTGAAACATATCTGTTCTTCATAAAAACGGCTAAATCTAGTAATTCAGACTCAATACCTACCTCTTCATACTCTTTAATAATATACTTCACTTTTTCTGGGTCAAAATCGATTTCCTCACAAAACCCAAGAATGTAGCCTCTAATGATGCGATTGCCTGCACCAAAAGGAATCTCTACGACGGATCCTATCCTGAGATTTGGTCTTAATACCTCAGGTACACCGTATGTAAAGATTCTTTCTAGGCTTTTTACAGATATGCTTATTATGATTTGGGCATATTTTTGCGTCATATCTCTATTCCTTAATTGCAATAAGTGGTCCAATCCTAAACACTGATTGACCACTTATATTGGATTTCTTTTAGGATTCAAGTAAGGTGTTGATTAAAGAGAATCGATATCGATTGTGCCTTCATACAATTCGTTCACCGCATAAGACAATGGTTTCGGATAGGATTTATTTACCCTAGGTTCAGCACCGTCAATGATTTGTCTAGCACGTTTAGATGTTGCAATTACAATTGAATAACGGCTTTTAAGTGTGATATCGTCATTTCTGTCATTAATTCTTTCCATTAGATCTGAGTAAGATGGATGTAACATAGTTATTCTCCTTTCAACACTTCATTGAATTGACTCTCAAGAACCTGTTCGATACCGCCATAATGGGCCGCATGATGTTGTTCTGCGACCACAATACTATGTACGATTTCAGCACATGCTTCAAGAACATCATTTTCAACGATATAATCATAGTCTTTAATGTAGGCTGTCTCTTCTTCGGCTCGTTTAAGCCTTTTGATGATCACATCCATAGATTCAGTACCCCGTCCAACAAGTCTTTCTTTAAGCTCCTTGATGGAAGGTGGAACGATAAATATCATAACGGCACCCGGATATTGCTTTCTGACTTTCATGGCACCCTGTAGTTCAATCTCCAAAATGATATTTTTACCTGCTTCAAGTTGTTCAAACACATATTTTTTGGGGGTACCATAGTAATTATTCACATAGGTTGCCCATTCTAATAGTTCATCATTCTCTATCATTTGTTCAAAGATTGGCTTCGATAGAAAATAATAACTTTCACCTTCAACTTCTCCGTTTCTAGGTGCTCTCGTTGTGGCTGACACCGACAAAGAATAGTTTTCCTTCGTTTCTAATAATCTCTTTACAACGGTTCCTTTTCCGGCACCAGAAAATCCCGAAATAACCGTTAAAACTCCTGGCTTATGCATGACCCACCATTATTCCTTTTTCTAGTTGTATGATTCTATGATTGGTGAAAATTCAACTAAATAGTTTTGACCCTTAACCATTTATGGTTAATGATTATAACTAAGTTTCATTACTTTCACCTTCAATATATAGATTACGTTGATACATTCGTAACTACA
>NZ_JARGDP010000050.1 GCF_029210395.1 Petrocella sp. FN5
ACAAATATGATTTTATTGGTTGATTTATCGCATTAAGTAGCCGCCATCTACTATAAGCGTTGCACCATTGACATAATTGGAAGCCGCACTTGCCAAAAATACGGTAGCACCCATAAGATCTGCTGTGTATCCCCATCTGTTTGCTGGAATATGTCCTAGTATTTCTGCATTCCGCTTCTCATCTTTTCTTGTCATTTCTGTTAAGGGTGTTGCATAATAACCAGGTGCTATTGCATTGACTTGGATGTTCCACTGCGCTAACTCATCACACATGGATTTTGTCAATCCTACAATACCGTGTTTTGTTGCCGCATAAGCCGGTGACCATTGTCCACCAAGGTATGAGTATAATGAAGCTATGTTGATTACTTTACCGCTTTCTTGTTTAATCATGAACTTACAGGATTCATGAATCATCTCAAATGCAGCCGTTAGATTAATGGCAATCATCTTATCCCATTCTTTTCTTGTGTATTGCGTCACATCTTGTACATTGATGCTAATACCTGCACAGTTGACGAGGACATCAATACTACCCCAAGTATTGACACATTCTTCAACAATTCGTTTACATTCACCATCACCAGTAATATCTGCCTCCATGAATTTGTATTCAACGCCACAAGCTTCAACCAACGCCTTCGTTGATCCATCATCATCTGCAAGACTTGGTACCAATACATTTGCGCCCGCTTTTGCAAGTGCTGTTGTAAAAGCCTGTCCTAACCCACCATTACCACCTGTTACAATTGCATTCTTACCTTTTAGTGAAAAGAAATCCATATTAAAATCTGATATATTCATTTTGTGACCTCCCAATTTGTCCCTATTCAAAAATAAGGCATCTTATAATAGTTTTAACACTTTACCATCGTTATAACACAGTACCTTCATTTTCTTCAATTTTTTTCATCAGTCCATCGATAAACGCCACAGCATCGCCTTCAACCACAATGTCTGATAAGCTGCATATGGGTGCATCCCTGTTGATGTTTACTGAAATCATGTGTGGGACATTTTTCAATCCTTCGACATGTTGTATCGATCCATAAATGCCAATAGCAATGTACAGTTTCGGACTCACTGTTTTTCCTGATTGACCTACTTGTATACTTCTTGTCGCTAATCCTTGATCGACGATTTTTCGACTTGCTGACACTTGTCCACCTAGCTTTGTGGCTAATTTTTCAAGGTGATGAAAACTTTTCACAACACCCCCACCACCGGAGACAAGGACATCACTTTCTCTAATATCATAAATTTGTTCTTTCTTTTTTACAGATAAACATGAAATACCACCATCTTTTACTTGGGTCGGAACATATTTCATCGTCTTTGTAACTTTATTATTCTGATCTTCATAATGAAAAACACCTTGTCGAATGCTCATCATGATTGGGCTTTGACTTCTTGATACGATGCCCGCCATGATTCTACCACTAAAAGCCGGACGGATCATCTCAAGATCGTTGTTGTAGTGACCAATAGCTGTCACATCAGCGACTAAGCCAACACCTAGGTGCATCGACAATCGTGGTGCTAAGATGCGACCATAATAGGTTGCAGGTATGAGGATACAGTCATATGCATTAGCCTCTTGTATCTGAACCATCACATCCGTCACAGCCACTTGGTCATATAATTTTATCTTAGGATGGTGAACCTGAATCAGGTAATCAAAACCTTCAATAGGGGTTACGTCCTGATTTCCAAACTCAACCCCTGTTGTTTCATAAGGTTCATCCTGAAACATCTGTCGCGCTACTTCTAAAAGATCTATGGAATTTTGTATTTCTTTGTGGTCAATATATATCAAGCAACTTTTCATATCAAATAAATCCTTTTTCTTTTAGAAAATCATACACGAGGGTAATACCTTCATCGTCTGTACCAATGACGGTACGTTCCTTCTGATTGAATTCTTTTGTATACGTTTTTGCAACTTTTGTAGGCGACCCTTTAATACCAACTTCATCCGCCTCAAAACCCAAGCTTTCATTGGATAGGATCTTCAATCGGCTTGTGACGTCCAAGTCCATATCCTGACGCCTTATGTAAGGCAGCTTATAACTGCTTTCTCTCGTCAAGCTGAGTATTGCAGGTAACCTCATCTCATAGGTAGCAATCATGTCCTCTGTCTCTACTTCAAATACTGCTAAAGTCTGACTTAGTGCCACTTCATCTACTTTAATGATTCCAGACATTTGATTCAGTCCAAGTAAATCACCGAGTTGTGCCGGTATATGAGATGTGTCACCATCAATAGCATGGGTGCCAGATAAAATAACATCATAGGTTTGGGACGATAAGTATCTTCCGAGAACAAGACTGGTGGCATAAGTATCACTACCCGCATACAAGCGATCTGATATAATCGTACCACGATCTATCCCCAGTCGTAATAAGTCTTCCATGTGAGGCTTGACTGATATCGGTGCCATCGTTACAACTTCAATATGCGTCTTTGGGCACTGGGTTTTTACTTTTAGAGCAAAAGCGACAGCACAAGCATCATCAGGGTTCAGTGTTAATCTAACATTCTCCCTGATTAGCACATTGTTCTCGTAGTCATATTTGAAGTTGTCCACGTCCGGAACAAATTTAACAATACAGATCAGCCTCATTATTTAATCACTTCCTCTTTACTTGATATACTTTTACAGTTATAGAATCAAAACAAACTTCAACTACATCGTTTTGACACCTTAACATTTATCTATTATAAAACTTCTTGAATTGGCTCTAAGGCTTTTTCCATTTTCTTTTCTTTACTATTCATCTTAGCATAGACTGTAAGAATAACAACACCTAGAAGTCCAAAGATTGCACTTACAATGAAGTAAGCATTATAACCACCATTATCACCGAAGGTTGCCCATAAGAAGTTGTTCATTTGAGGTAAAATGATGTCCGGTAAGTACCCAATAAAGGAAATCACACCAATCGCTGTACCCATCATAGCAACTTCAATCCTGGATTGACCAAGAAGTGACCAATACGTACCACGAATCATATAAAGGAAGATGCCTAGAACTACAGCAACGATTGCAAACATGGTTTGTGGTGATGATACCGGCAACATCGCTGAGATTGTCAAGAATACTGCTGCACCAATGAGCGCAAAACTGATTGTTTTGGTTCTACCAAAACGGTCTGCTGCAAAACCACCTATAAATCCACCAACAGGTCGCATCCATAAGATAATAACTGTGATTGTACCAACCGTTACTGCGTCTATGCCTACATTACTTTGCAAGAATCCGCCGATATAATATACGGTCCAGAAGACAGCATAACCCATGAAAATGATACCGCCCATTAAATAGACATACTTATTCTTAAGAAGCTTACCAACATCTTTAAGATGGAATTTTTCATTTTCTGAACGTTCACCACTATTTTCTGACATTGAATTAAGTTTCTCATCATTATCAACAAAGATTAAAATCAAGATGCCAGCAGCTAAAACAACTGCCGAGTATAAGTAGATTACCGCAACCATGGCTGCTTGTTTGTCTGCCATAAGTTCACTGTTGCCAAGAATTGCCGCGAAAATACCAAGACCGATACTGGCCATAACGGCTTCAACAACACCACGTCCACCATCTAGGATACCAAAAAATCGTCCTTCTTCATTGGATCTTGAAAGCATTTTGACAACCTTTAAATGAGAACTCCAAAAGGTAAATACTGAGAAAATACCCCATAAGAAGAATATAATACTTACAGAACCAGCACTTGGAATCTGAGCAAACCAGAAGCCACATGCAGCTACACCGATTAATGAAATACCAATTAATTTTTTGGCCGAAATCTTATCTGCTATTAGGCCACTAGGAATATAACCGATAATATAAGCCATACCTAACATTGAGTAGAAATTATTCAGCTGTACTTGTGATAAGTCAAATACTTCAAGTAAAGTGACTTGATAATTGGTTCTTAAGTAAATAACAGGATAGATGGCACCGGCAGCAAGAATGATGAGAAAGAACTGAAAATATCGTCTGAAATTACTCTGTTTCATAAAACCCTCCAACATTTGTTTGAATTTTGTGTTATCTTGCATTTGACCTGTAATAGCTTTCGGATAGATCAAATGCAAGATACTATGGATAAGTTACGCTTTACTTTACACCCTTTTACTTTATATACTTATTAATACCCTCTTCTTGAGGGAAAATAGTACCATAATTCATAATGCCCTTTGGATCAAAAGCTTCTTTGAGTTTTTCAAGCATATAATAGGCTGAACCGTGCTCATCAAGGGTCCATTCACTTCTGAACTTCCCTATGCCATGGTGGTGGCACATAGATCCACCTACTTTGATTGTTTCTTCAACAATAATACGTTGAATCGGATGGTGATAGACCATCATTTCATCTTCCGGTGCACAGCTAATCTCGTAGTTATATACAAAGTACATATTGGTTCCATTGATGTAGCTGTGAGATGAATGACCACCTAACATGGTAAGTTCATGGGCTCTTGGGAATTCTTCTCTTACGCGTTTGATGACTGCGTCGTAGATTTTGGGAATAGTCTCCCAATCTGCTGAGATCTCCGTTGTAAATCCTGCATGGGCATCTTTCTCCATCATGCCTTCATACTCATCATCAATATCTTGCTGTGACCAGTTTAGATGATTAAACCAATCTTCAATGTGTTGACTGTCTACTTGCTCAATGATACCGTCTTTGAATTTTTCTACGGCTTCTTCAATACCTTTACAAGTCGCACTTACAATACCTTCTGTACCTTCTGCCATAAATAACAATACACATTTGTTTTTATGAAAATGATAGAAATGTTGTGCTGCGTCTTCTTCTGAGTATGTTCTTGAAACAGACGGTCTATAGCCATTGACCATAACTTCTCTAAGTATTTTGATACCTGTTTCAACATCTTTTATGAGATAACCAAAGAACTTATTGTTTTTTGGAAAATATTTGAAGATCTTTACTGTGACTTCTGTTATGTAGCACAAAGCGCCTTCATTCCCAATAACAATATGTCTTATATCCGGTCCGCCTGCACGCCTTGATACGTTTTTGATTCTTGATATATGACCATCTGGGAATACACATTCAAGGCCTACGACCATATCTTCTATGCCACCATATAAAGTGGAAAACTGACCGATACTTCTTGTCGCAACCAGACCACCCATTTTGGCTACCGGCTTAGACTGTGGCGAGTGACCAGTTGTGTATCCGATCTTGCGAAGCTCATCTTCTAGGGTCTGTAACTCAACACCTGCAAGGGCTGTTGCTTGCATATTGTATGGATCTATTTTTACGATTTTATTCAAATTTTTTGCATCAATGACCACGGTGTTTTCTTTCCAGTTTTCAAGACCGCCTTCTGTTGCTGTTTTGCCGCCTCTTGGTATTACATTTATACCGTTTTCATTACAATACTTTAATAGGCTACTTACTTCTTCTGTTGTATTTGGGTAAACAATAGCCGCCGGCATGGGTACATCCAAAACTTTTCTAGCTTTTGCATATTTTTTGTAACGGTCTGCAGAAGCATCATACAAGTCATCTTGGTTCGTATTGACTTGGTCTTCTGACAGTAATGCTACTAAGCTTTCGACAATTTCATTATTATTCACGATCCTTGACCTCCTGATTTGTATCATTGACATTTAACTTTAAGGAATGTGCTTCATTGTTCCATTCAATGAAGCAATCATATGATTCTAAATTCATTATACGGAGCTAGCTAGTAGAAGTCAAGAAAAATATAGAAACTTTTCTATTTAATTTGATTTTGCTTCTATTTTATGGAAACATTTCCATTATGTGTGGTCGATATTGTTTACCTTATAGGATTTCCAATGGTTTTTTATCCATATCTCAACCTTTACAAATAGGGTTTATAATGCTAAAATCAGTTCAAAAGTACTGTTAGATTCTTAAGAAAGAGGCGAATGACTTTATGATTAATACTGATTTACGAAATCTGAATCCCCTTGAAAGACAAATATATGACCGTCTTTTTATGCACTCAAAGTCTAATCCGCCTTTTCGTATCCATCAAGCCGCCGAGATTTGCGACTGCTCTACTTCTAAGATCTCTAAGTTTGTAAAAAAACTCGGATTTAATAACTATAAACAATATATACATTTTTTATATGGCGAAGCCATATTCCATCCTAAAGAATCCGGCGAATTAAATCGACTACGTCAATTTATTGATGACTTTGATATGACGATGATCGATGAGTTCATTGAACTCATTGAGGGGCATAAGAAGATTGTTCTTTTCGGCTATGGGCCATCTTTAATTTGTGCCCAGTATTTTGAGTACCGACTACGTACTTGTTCCAATAAGATGGTTATTGCTGTATCCGATGAGATCTCAGTAGCCTCTATGGTGGATGAGAAAAGTTTACTTGTTATTTTCACCGTTACAGGTACTTTCCATTCATTTGAAAATGTCTATCACGCTTCCAAAAACAAGGGTTGTGATGTTACCATCGTTGTTGAAGAATACAATACAGCACTTTTTGCTCAATGTGACCGGGTCTTCTGGTTGTCCAAATACCCCCAACCCAGTCATCTACTACCCTATGAGAAATCTAGAACCATTTTCTTTATTTTCATGGAGGAGATTATTCAACGTATTCAGTCTCAGAACAGATCCCTTGACTCCTCCAATGATCTAAATGAACCCGAGGTATAATCAGCATCCATACGCTCAGAATAGAACAAAAAGAAGCAAGAAAGAATCCTAATTAGGTATTCTTTCTTGCTTTTAACTGTTTTGTAATACTTCTTAAACCTCCAAAGTATATTCTAATTGAAGGTCCTTGGGGTCAAGATCGTATAATTCTGTATTGACTTCTAGGGCTTTCTTACATCCTCTTGCATGATAGAAGGCTATGGTTTCTTCCGCTGAGCCGGCGCATATGTATATTTTGTCCGCTTTCCATTTTATAGCCGCTTCTGCGCATCTTTCAAATAATTTTCTACCGATACCTTTTCCTCTTTGATCTAGGGTGATAAATAATTGATCCAGTAAAACATATCTGTATTTTTCGCCAAAAAAATTATGATCAACCGTTGCAAATCCTATTAATTGATCTTCAACTGAAAAAGCACCGATGGCAAAGCCATCACTTGTAATTGTTTTTTTTAGGTGTTCATAATGATATTTGTAACCATTGGGCCAGTCTGTATCATTATAATCTATTTCAACCAATTGAAGCTTGCCGCTTACTTGTCTCCATGCTTTCCCAATATATTGGGTAGGATTCATTTCCTTAATCCGTTCACATTCTTCTCGTCTTAGTTCTCGATATATTATATTTTCCATAATACCTCATCATCTCATTTTTTTAGTTCGTGTAACGTTTTTATTTATCTTGTAAATAGCCAAACGCCTAATACAAGAAAAATCAAAGCCCAAACATAAAAGAATATCTCTGTACCTTTGACCCCAAGAACCTTTTCAAATATCTGGATTTTTTTCATGTTCCAGATTGCTGCCGGCTTTGTTATTGCAAGCACAATAACCGCTGCAGCATAAAGAATTGATACAATTGCCCATACTTTCATCATCTATTCCTCCTTAAACATCTACTATTTAAGATGTCAAAACAAAGTTTCACTTAGTTCACATACAATATATAGATTTCGTAGATACGTTCGCAATTATATATTGTATGTGAATGTTCAACTAAATCGTTTTGATACCTTAAATATTTACTCTAATCCCTTTCTTATTTTGGGTGCTAATATTAGAAATACTAGGATACTTATACCCAGTACGATGCCTGAATGTTTCATAATCTCTATCCATGACCCTCTATTTGACAGTACTAAGTCATTACCTTTATAGGTCCAGTAAAAGGGTATCCAGTAAAAGAGAGGTTGCCATTTATCTGCTAAAAGCTCTACACCGGCAATGGACCCAAACAAAGGTAAGAAAAGCAATTTCATGTTTCCTGCTGCGTTCATGACATCATCGTTGTTGATGCCTTCAATAAACCCTATAAGGATGCTTATAATACACGAGGTCGTCACCATGAAAAAAACATGGAAAAAGTTAATATCACCAAAGCCCGTGATGATCAATAGTAGTATACTGCCCACCACTGGAATTACCACCCCCATCATGCTTTTCCCGGCTATAAATCCGATTCTAGACACCGGTGACAAATGGATGGCACTGATGGTGTTATCTGTTTTTTCTTCAACAATGTTCAAAGCTATAATCATACCACCGAGGATCGAAGTAAAAATCATGGCTGTATTGACCATAAGTTTTTTTAGTGGCGGTATCTCTCTGCCATATGTTAGAATCTCAGCTGCCGAATCCTCCATGCCAATATCATAATGAGCAAAGGCAGCCAAATTCTTTACGTAATCCACAACATAGTCCGGTTCATTGCCTTGTGTCAGGATATAATAGTCTTTTGAAGTGCCTGGCAGTATGGCAACGATATTGTCTCTTTTTCTAACCCGGTCCTGGATTGCCTCTAAGCTCTCTAATAGCTCCACTTTTGCGAACTGCTTGAAGTAATCCACTTGCTTAGGATTTTCTCCTTCCAGTAAAAGGATTTCAACTGTGGTGTCATTAATACCAGGAGAAAAAACATTGATGAGGATGGCAAAAATTACCGGTACAACAAGAATGTACAAGGTGATGAAGTTCCGTACACTGGTTTTTAAATCCCGTAAAAATATAATGATGATTTTTCTTATCATTTTGTGACGCTCCTTTACAAGGACAGTGTCTTTTTGAATCTATAGTTTGCCAGTATGAAAATAGCCAGTCCCAACATTGAAAAAGCTAGGGATGCAACCATCACATAAGTCATGTTACCACCTACGCTTATAATATCTTTGAAACTTTGTAGCATGACATAGCTTGGAATGATTTTTACCCAATCCGGATCCCAACTTGGTGTAAAATAGGAGATGTTGGGCATAATCATAATCACGATGACAATGTACATAGCCCCAAAGGCTTCAACAATATCCTTAAAATAGCTTGTAAGCAGAAGACCGAGGGATGCTGCAAAGAATCCGGAAGTCACCAGAAACAGTATCATGGCCGGATAGTTGGGTTGATTCCCCATAATCGGCAGGGTAATAATGAGGCTGGTCATAATGCTTGTCACGATGATGACCCCGATCTTACTTAATAAATAATGCCAAACGGATGATGCGGTTATGGCATATGCCTTAATAATGCCTTCATTTTTATCCAGGAAAATATAGGCCGCAATGATGAACAGGCTCATTAAGCTACCGTTGAAGGTTAGAAATACCGGTATCATGTTCTCTTTGTCATTTAAGGGTTCACTGTCCTCATAAAGACGTCTGACTTCTATGTTATCTGAGTAGTCTTCAATGACATCATGCCCTGCTAGTCGGTTATGATACACCAATAGAAGGTTCTGAAGTTTCCTGGTCTCATAACCTTGTAAATAATATGTATAAACAATCTGCTTGTTTTCATTGACGCGCATATGCACCACCGGGACCCTTTCTGAGTTAGAAATGGCATCCAGTGCTTGTTTACTCTCCAGCAAGTATATTTTAGATTCTTTTGTTTCATATAGCATCGCCTTATAGGTTTGATTGTCCGCCCCCAATTCTACCTGGTCTGCAAATCCGTTCATGTCTTCTTCAAGTAAGTTCTTCATATATCTTTCTTGCACAACTTGTGGCAAGTCCAGATAGAGATATTCTTTTCCCTTACTGTCAAAATCCTCAGGCACAATAAATAAAAGAATCACCAAGAGTACAAGGGCCATGCCCAGTTCAATATAAAAATACCAACTTTTTGAGGATAAAATCAGCTCTTTTGAAAAGCTATACCAGAGTTTCATTTAGACCAATCCCCTTCCAGTGACTTTTATGAATATTTCCTCTAGAGTGGCTTCTTTGGTATGCATGGTCTGAATATCATAATTTTTGATGACTTCTATAATTCTGGCTTTTTCCGATTCAATAACGGTAGAGAAGTGGTCTTTGATGAGTTCACCGTCTTTGAAGTATTCCATTTCAACCAGCTTTTCACCATATTTGAGCTTTAGCGCTTTTGGTGAGTCAATCAGCCTTATCTTTCCATCCACTATGAAGGCCACACGATTACACAGTTCATCGGCAATGTACATGTTATGGGTTGTCAAAAATACTGTGGCACCCTTCTCGTTTTCCTGTTTGATGATATCCTTTATATTGGCAGCAATCGATGGATCTAGTCCTGTGGTCGGTTCATCCAGAAACCATAACTCCGGGTTATTGATCATGGATCTTGCAAAGGTGAGGCGATGCTTCATACCCTTAGAATAATTGCCTGCCTTTATATTTTCTTTGCCATCTAAACCTACAAGTTTTATGAGTTCTTTGGGGTCTCTGGTCTTCACATCAAATAATTTTCTGTAGAATTCAAGATTTTCAATACCGGACATCTTGCTGTAAACATTGGATTGTTCAAAAGACATGCCAATCTTATTGAACATCTTATCCTTAATGTGCTTGACATCATAGCCTGCGACCTCAACCTCACCTTTTTGCAGCTGAAGAAGACCTACAAGGATGTTCTGAGTTGTTGATTTTCCGGCACCGGAAGGACCCAAGAATCCAAAGATTTCACCTTTTTCGATTTCAAAATTAACATCATTCACTGCATAATTCTCATCATTATTATATGAATGATACAGGTTTTTGACTTTTATCATCCTATTCATCCCTTCTACCTTGTTCCGGATTATTTATGACGATTTGTTTATTATTTACTCGTTCTGATAATTCAATATGACCTGATCGCCTTCTTCTACACCACTTATTACTTCTATGTTGCCCTCTATATGTATGCCGGTTAGAATCTCTCGCTCAACCGGTTCTCCCTCAAGAAGTATCTCTACATATTGTTTTGAATTTTTTTCTACTACAGCGCCTACGGGTATAAGCAACATTTCTCTTGGCGGTTCAATCATGACCATGGTCTCAACTTCAAGTCCAAAGGCTAATGTATGATCAGATGTGGGTAGATCAACCTGCACTGTCTGGCGGTTCTCTTTTACCCCAAGCTCTGATAAGGTTACAAAGGCTTTTGGGTGGATCTGATTCACCTTAAGGTTATCGATCTTAAGGTCTAAGTTTTGATCTTCAATTTTGGCTTCTAATCCAGGACGCATCCTGATTGCATCTTCTACCATAAAATCAACCAATACCACTTTTTCTGTTGGATCTTGTATTTCTAGCATCATAATACCCGCAGAGGGCTTATCCCCTTCAAAGGTGTTTATTTCTGTTACGATGCCCTCTATATCTGCAAATATGATATTGTCTTCTTTTCTTTTTTCCAAGATCTCAATGGATAGAAGCAAGGCATCAATGTCTGCTTCATATTTTTGCCGTATATTCCCTGAAATGCCTTTTGTAAGACGATTATAGTTGTTGCGTGCAATCTCCAGACTGCTTTGAAGCTTTTCTACGATTTCAAGGGACTCTTCCAACTCAAGGAGGGATACGATGCCTTCATTGTAAAGCGTCTCAATTCTCTCTTTGTCCTTTGTTGCTGTATCTATTTGGCTTTCGATTTTAGAGATTTCTATTCTGGCGTTGTTAATACTTTGTATATCTGTGCCGGACTTTGCATCCTTATAGATTGCTTCTAATGCTTCTATCTGCTTTTCAATCTTCTGGACTTCAAGATCAACCGTATCCGTATCTGCTTCATATATGATGAGGGCTTGTCCTTTTTTCACATGATCGCCTAGCTTAAGCGTCATCTGCTCAACCTTATCTACGCCATTGCCGTAATACCTTCTGATATTTTTGGAACTGATTCTACCTATATCCTGAACATATATACCGGCTTCACCTTTCTTCACTTCAACCGTATTATATTTGACACCGATATTCCCCATTGTTAATAGATAAAAAAGACCTAAGCCTATGGATATAAATATTACAAATGCGATGATCAATTTCTTCTTCATAATAACCTCCAAAATCATTTTGGCAGCTGTTTATTGATTGGTTTTGACTTTTTACCCATATTTATTTGTAAAGTGTGTTTCTAAAATGAGCCAAAAAGCTTTCTACTTCACGAAAGATATGATCCATGTTCGGCTCGATGCCCATGTTACGCTGTACTCTATATATTTCGCCCAATCTTTCCAAAGTATACTGAATGGTTCTAATGGCTATAGCCACATCAACCCCTTCTTTAAAAAGTGTGCTGTCGATATTATGGCTGTAATACATATCTAAAGGTATGGGATTATATTTTTCTACGCTTTTCTTAATCTCTTCATAATCCATTCCTGCATACATGGTTTTTGAAAAATCTAACAAGGCAGGTATTTCATTCAGAATCTTCATTTTCAACTTTGTAATCCGTTCTATCCGTCTTATGATGTCCCTATCTTCTAAACCAATCTGTTCTGCAATGGGTAATGCTACTGCCTTAACGGCATAATCAAAAATATAGTTGTACAGTTCTTCCTTGGTACTGAAATAGTGGTACAAGAGTCCTTTAGATATACCTGCTTCTTTAACAATGACGTTGGTTGAAGCTTTATCAAACCGATTCTCTCCGAACTCTTTCATAGCTGCGTTGATGAGACGCACTTTTTTGTCCGGACTCATTTTATCCAATATATCTGCCAAAACGCCCATCTCCATTCCATTGTCTATTGTCTTCTTAATTCCATTATACAATCATTGACCATACTGGTCAATAGATTTTTTGAAAGAATATAAAAAGACACCACCTCTATATCGAGGATAAAGTGTCTATTAATCAGAACTATCGTTTATGTGCATTCTTTGAGATTTAGGTTAAACCTATTTATGGTAGGGTTCATTTCTAATAATCTTATAGCCTCTATAAATCTGTTCTAATAGGATGACTTTCATCAATTGATGGGGGAAGGTCATTTTAGAGAAGGAAATCTGGGTATTGGATCTGTTTATGACCGCTTGACTTAGGCCGAGGCTTCCACCAATGACGAAGACCAGATCGCTGTTACCATAGATCTGTAGCTGGTCCAGTTCTTTGGCAAAGGCTTCTGAAGTTCTTTGCTTACCACTTAGGTCAAGAGCGAAAACATATTGGCCTTCTTTGATCTTAGTGAGGATTTTCTCCCCTTCTTTCTCTTTGATCTGTGTGGCTTCTTTGTCACTTAAGGTCTCCGGTGCTTTTTCATCGGCCACTTCAATACAACTTAAACTGCAATAGGCGGATAATCTTTTAGAATATTCGCTTATTGCATCTTTCAGATACTTTTCTTTGATTTTACCGACGCTTATGAGCGTTATCTTCATACTTGGCTCCAATCCAATGCCTTATAATTCTAGCTCATGTAATAATCTCGGGTAATCATAGGCTGTTATGATGCCCAGTGGTTTTTCATTCCGATCACCACTTTGAGTCATGATGTAGAGGCTGAGCTTGCTTTTTTTCTTACGGCTTAGTTTAATAAAGTCAAAGATGTCCATGTCTTTTGGTATAAAAACCACGGTGTCGGTTTTTTCATATAAAGTGAGTAGGGTTTCTAAGGTGACCTTTTTCAAACTTTCTCTAATTTCTCCGTCTGCGCTAATATTGGAAGCCATCCATCTTGCCACAATATTACCGCTAAGTAATCCCATATATGCTTGCCCCTTGTATACAGGAATCTTGGTATAATCATGCTTCCTCATTAAAATCAACGCGTCTGCCAAGCTCCTGTCGGATTGGGTTCTTACGACTTTATGATTGATTTTGTTATAGAGTGGACTGGGCTTAGTATATTTCTCTACAATGGTTATTAGGGTATTTACGGCCGCTTCAGATGGGATGGCAATAATGTCGTTACCTTCTCCGTGTACCAATACATTTCTTAGGTCACCTAAACTGTTTAATATGGATTTGTGCTTCCGAATAAAAACATCTTTCAGACTTGCTTCATGGACCAATACACTGTAAGGCACATGGTTGTTCTTTCTTAACTTTGTCTTCAAGGCGGATTCCAGTTGGTTGAAATGCTCTAAAAAGGTCTCTGTCATATGATCCATGATTAATCTCCCTCTGCTTTTAGTTAGAATTCGGTTCTTCTAGTAACTCAAGTATGTCTATGATATCTGCAAATATTTCAAAAGGATAATAAGTATGTCCACCAGTTTCCAGAAGTTCTAATAATTCTCCCTTAGCAAAACGTATATCTGCTGCAAGTGCTGCTTTATAATCCGGCTCAGAGTCGCCTGCAAAATATACTTTTTTATATTTTTTCTTATAGTGAAGGACCACTTTCTGTTTATCCACACCATAGATTTTATGGTAGAACCAAGATTTTTCATTGGCCTGCATCTTAAAATGACCATCTACGAAACTTCCTTCATTGGTAATAATGGGTATGTGAGATAAGGCTTCTAGATCCATAGCGTGGTCAATATAATACCTAAAACCTGCACTTAATACCATGATATCCCATTTATGGTTCTGTACCCAAGTATCAAAGTTCTTAAAAGTTGGATCGATGCTTACTTTGGACAAGATTTCATCATGTTCTGCTTGTGTAAATGAATGCCAAGCGAATATTTTGTTGAGAAAGGTGAGACCAATTTTTTCCTTTTTCTTCCATTTGTAATAATGGCCTCTGCCTTTCTCACCAATATAATCATCAATGACAATCCAATAGAAGTCTTTGATCGTTATGGTCCCATCAAAATCCGATATGAATATATGGTCTTTCATTTTTTTGTCCCCTTTTTTTAATCTGACTTTACTATACCATAATACCTACGAATTTGAAAAGGATCGCGCCGTTAAAGTGGTGTAAATACTTATGCACCTGCTTTAAATTGTGCCATGTAGAGGTTATAATAAATACCTTCTTCTTGTAATAATTGATCGTGGCTTCCGGATTCTAGTATACCTTGGTTGTCTACAACAAAGATACGATCTGCATTTTTTATTGTTGATAGTCTATGGGCGATGACAAAAGATGTTCTTCCTTCTAACAAAGCCTCAATCCCTTTTTGCACCAATTTTTCTGTATGGGTGTCAATACTGGAAGTGGCTTCGTCTAAGATTAGAATCTTAGGTCTTGATAACATGGTTCTTGCAAAAGCAATCAATTGTCTTTGCCCTACAGATAGCTTTGTACCTCTTTCATTCAGTTTGGTGTCGTAACCTTTTTCACAGGCCATAATGAATGTATGGGCGCTGACGCTTTTGGCTGCTTCAATGATTTCTTCATCGCTTGCATCCAGCTTACCATAACGAATATTATCTTTGATGGTGCCTGAAAACAAAAATGTATCTTGGGTCATAATACCCATCTGACTTCTAAGGCTCTCTATGTTCACTTTGGCGATGTCCAGATCATCAATAAGGATTCTTCCTTCTTGAATGTTATAAAAACGACTCATCAGGTTAATAATGGTAGATTTTCCACCCCCGGTTGCCCCAACCAGAGCGATGGTTTCCCCCGCTTTTACCTTAAAACTGACATTCTCTAGCACCACGGTTTCTTCTTCATATCCGAAGGTGACATGTTCAAATTCTACTTGGCCTACAATGGATGGCATCATAACCGCTTCTGTCTCATCCACAACATCCGGAACCATATCCATGATCTCAAAAATCCGTTCTGCTCCGGCTAGGTTCATGATCAGTTGGTTGTAAAAGTTACTAAGGTTCATAATCGGGTTCCAGAACATGGTGATATAGGCAGTAAAAGCAATCAAAGTACCTACTTCTAAAGTACCTGCACTGCTTAGAGAAACGCCAATGTAAAATACAAGGGCTGTTCCTGCTCCCCATGATATTTCCACAATTGGCCAAAATAAGTCATTGAGTACAATAGCAGATACAAAGGATTGCTTGTGTTCTTCAAGTATTTCTTCAAAGTCCTCTGATGTTTTCTTTTGTGCTGTATAACTTTGTACCACCTTGATACCTGAGAAATCTTCATGGATAAAGGCGTTCATGGTAGAATTCTTCTTCCTGAATATGCGCCATCTTTTGTGGGCTTTGATCTCACTTATGTACATCATACCGATTAAAAAAGGAAGCATAATAATGGCTGAAATGGCCAGTCTGGCGTTTAATAAAAACATGATGATCAAGGTAACCATAATCTGCAAAAAATCAGGTATTAAAGTGACGACGCCATTAATTAGAACATCCTTAAGGGAGTTAACGTCACCGACAACCCTCGCTAGTATCTTCCCTGCCGGTCTTTTATCAAAGAAGTTAAAGGACAGGTCCTGAATGTGAGCATAGAGCTCTTGACGGATTTTCATAAGAACATCATTAGCTACCCTTGACATAATGACTATCCGCCATTTGATGGCAATCTTACTTAAAAAATTAATAACAATTGTTATGCCGGCCAACATGAGCAGACCTTTTATGTTCCCTGCTGCTACATATGTATCAATGGCAATCTTTATAAAGATTGGATTCACCACACTTACACCTACGATGAATAACATCAAGATCAATACTTTGATGACTTCTTTTTTATAATCTATTAGCCGTCCGAACAACCTTTTAATGGTTTCTATTTTGAGACTTTCTTCTAAATGTTCATCTTCCCTTATGCTGTCTAGTGCCATGAGGTCACCTCCCTTTTATGCCATATATCCTTCGTATTGTTCATTGAAGGTATTATAATATCGACCTTTTTGTTTTAGTAAGGATGCATGGGTACCCCGTTCTACGATTTCCCCATGGTCTAAAATAATAATTTCATCTGCTTCTTTGACCGCAGATATTCTATGAGCAACGATAATTTTTGTCACACCTTTTAATTTATTAACTTCTTTTTGAATCTCATGCTCCGTTTCCATATCAAGTGCAGAGGTGGCATCGTCCATAACCAGTATCTTTGCTTCTTTAGCAAAAGCTCTTGCAATATTAATCCTCTGCTTCTGACCACCGGACAAGCCGATGCCTCTTTCTCCAATAACAGTGTCATAGCTTCCTTCCATTCGATTAATAAAATCATGGGCTTCTGCTGCACTTGCTGATGCCAAGATATTATCCATGGCTAAAAACTTTTTGCTACCAAAATGGATGTTGTTAAGTATAGAATCCGAAAATAAAAATACTTCCTGCATGACGACTGCGATCTTGCTTCTTAAGCTATCTAAGGTTAACCCTCTAATATCTCTACCATCTAATAAAACCTGTCCTTTGGTAGGGTCATAGAACCGTTCCAGTAAGTTAATAATGGAGGTTTTTCCTGATCCTGTTGTACCCATGATGGCCAGCATCTGTCCAGGCTTTACAGTAAAATTGATGTCTTTTAGGATCTCCTGACCTTTGAATGATAAGTGGACATGATTAAAGGTGATGCTTCCTAAGCAATGTTCTACGGACATTGCCTCCGGATGGTCTGTAATATCCGGTTGTTGATCAAATACTTTATCAATCTGTTTCATGGCACTAAAGGCTTCTGCCATAATACTGCTAATCCAACCAATCATTCGCATTGGCCATACAATCATGTAAGAGTAACCCATGAATTTTGCCAAAGTACCGATGGTGAGTGTTTCGTCGATGACAAATGCGCCACCAAGTACAACAACCAATATAGGTATGATATCTGATATAAATTGAATATTAGGAAATCTTCTGCTCATGCTTTTGGCATAATCCATATTAAGGTCATAGTAGTCTTTATTTTGACTTAAGAATTTCTTTATTTCATGTTTTTCTCTTGCAAAGGCTTTTACCAATCTTACCCCTGCTATGTTTTCTTGAGCGGTTGTGTTAAGCTCTGCATTTTTTTCACTGATTTTTTCATAAACACCATCGATTTCTCGCTCTAGCTTGTAGGCGAAGTAGCCAATAAATGGCAAGCCGATAAAAGTGATAAGTGATAGTTTGACACTTATGTTTAGCATCAATATACAGGCGACCACCAGTACAATGAACATTTCAACGACCAGCATAATACCAAAAGAAATACCATGCCATATTTTATCTCCGTCATCTTTAAGCCTTGACATGAGTTCACCGGTATTTGTTTCTTCAAAGAAATTCTGAGAAAGACCTTGTATGTGATCAAATAGATCTTTTCTAAGTGCTTTAATAATGTTCGCACCGGCAATGTCAAAGGTTAACTCCTTAAAATAGCCAAAAAAAGCCCGTCCCAGACTAATCATTAGGAGTAGAAGTATCAATGTCTGAAACATGGATACTTCACCACCTATGATGACTTCGTCAATTATTCTTCCTGTTATGATGGGACTGTTCATATCAAGGGCAATGGCCAATACCATCATCAGTGTACCTATTAGGTATAGGTACCAATATTTTATCATATATTTGATTGTTCTTTTCATATGCCTCACCTCTTTATATCAAGTCCTTAGGACTTCATCGCTTCTTAATTATCTTAACTGTTTTTGATTCTAAATTCGCTCATAGTTTTCATTTTCTTTTCTCCTTAAGCTTTTTGTTAGATCTTTGCTGGGCTGCTTGAAAATGCCTCCAAAAACTTTACGAACTTTCGTAAGTAGGATTCTAACTTTTTCTTTTCTGTCGTCCCTGTTTGCTTGATTAATTTCATACATTAAGTGGATGCTGTTCTTACCTTCTGTTTTACAATAACTGCGAATTTCTTGTTTCATGGTTCTTCCTCCTCTTGGCTTATAACCTTATGTCTTTCTTGCGGTTATAATGCCTAAAAACTGCTGCTCATTGATTGTGATTGTTTCTCTATAACACTTATTTTTCCAAAATCGGAAAATAAGTCAAAAGCCATGGTATCTTGTTAGATGCCATGGCTTTTTTATCGCTAATGGGTATAGGTCTATAGATGACCTACTACTTCCTTGCGTTTATTTTTCATTTCCTAGTCTCTTCCTAAGAATTCCAACTTAGAAAAATGAAAAAGCCATGGGTTCTAGGCCCATGGCTCATTATATCTATATTCATCTTGCTGATTGCAACTCACAACATAATGGTTGTAGCTTGGCAATCTTATTCATTGTCTTTTGACAATATCACGAGATGCTAGAAAAAGTGAGGTAGGGTCTAAATATTATTCTGTTGTCTTTTCTCGGTGTGTTCTTTAAAGTTTTCATGAATTCTACCTCCTTTTCTTTCTTATTTTTTAGTTAAGTTGCCTTGTCTTTAATATTTAATTCTTGTTT
>NZ_JARGDP010000051.1 GCF_029210395.1 Petrocella sp. FN5
TAATTACAATTATGATAGCATACATAAAATTAAAAGACCATGATATATAGGTCATGATATGGCACAATCAAGCTTAGAAGTAAACAAATCAAATCCTAGGAATAGTACCCTATAAGATTTTCTTAGGATGATCCTTTCTCTGAAGATATTTTATAACTATTTGGTACTTTTTTTCGACAAAAGTTTATCCAAATAAATGGATTTGAACTGTTTACGCGCCATCATTTGTTTTAGAGGTGGTAATTTAAGTATAACGCCAAGTACCGCCGCCATCGCTCGGTGATTGGCGAATGCTTGGTTGTCAAATATGAGATTCTGGAGGGTCCCTTTTTCGATGGCTTGTAATACAAATCGATGGGTGCTGTTGACTGGTGTAATGACCCGAGCCGCTCTTTTCACAAGTTCAATGGCGTTAGTAGGACAACTTCGCACACATACACCACAACCCAGGCATACTTCCTTGTCTATTACAGCTACCCTCTTACCCTCATTGTCATTTGACATAGATATTGCTAATACTGGACATACTTTCTCACACTTTTGATTATATTGCATATATTGGCTAATCGTTGTATTATTTAATATAGGTAGGTGATACTCCGTGAAATTAACAATGGACTAAGAGAGGTATACATTCCTATGAAAGAAAACTATTTAAAAAATGAGTTGTATGATTTAATTAATAATGATACGAGCATTTTTGAGTTTATACAATCAGGGTCTTTAGATGGCATCTGGTATTGGGATTTGGAAAATCCGGAAATTGAATGGATGAGTCCAAAATTCTGGGAAACACTTGGGTATAACCCAGATGAGAAAAAGCACTTAGCAAGTGAATGGCAAGATATTATTTTTCAAGAAGATTTAAAGTTAGCCATCGAAAATTTCGAAAGACATTGTGCAGATCCTCATCATCCATACGATCAAATTGTACGATACAAACACAAAGCCGGTCATACCATCTGGATAAGATGTAGGGGTTTGGCCATCCGAGATGAAAATGGGAAAGCCATTCGTATGTTAGGCGCTCATACGGATATCACGGATTTAAAAGTGGCCGAAAAAGAAATTTCTCGATTAACCGAAGAATATGAAAAAGTCTTTAATGGCACTCAAGATGCAATGTTTTTGATGCGCGTCTTGGAAAATGGTGAATTTCTTTATATCCGAAACAACCTTGCCCATCAAAATAAAACAGGTATTCTTCTTGAACATATCATGAATAAATCTCCTCAAGAATTACTTGGCAAAGAGATGGGAGCTATTGTTTCAGAAAACTATAGAAAATGTACAATAAACCGTACAAGCATCACTTATGAAGAAAATCTCAGTTTACCTGGTGGGGATTATCTTTGGTTAACGACCTTAACACCTATTATTGAAGGTACAAAAGTAACTCATATTGTAGGTTCTGCGACAGATATTACTGAACGTAAAAAACTTGAATTAGAACTTGAAAAACAAGCCAATTATGATAAATTAACCGGACTACCCAATAGAAGGTTATTCTTTGAACGACTAGAGCGATTGGTCGTAGAAAATGAAAGAGATGGCAGAAAGTTTGCCCTCCTTTTTATCGATTTAGATGGTTTTAAGGATATCAATGATCGATATGGTCATGAAGTTGGGGATGCTGTCTTAATCACAGTAGGTAAAAGGTTGTTAACATGTATTCGAAAATCAGACACCGTCGCACGTATGGGTGGTGATGAATTTACAATTGTTCTTCGTAACATTGAAGATCAAGAAAATGTAAATCGTCTTGTTAAAAAAATTCATACCATTCTACAAAAAGTTATGCATATTGATTCTATTGAGTGTAAAGTTAATTCTTCTATTGGCGTTGCTATCTATCCCGAAAATGGTAGAGATAGTGAAACATTATTAAGAAATGCCGACGCATTCATGTATGAGATCAAAAGAAATGGAAAAGGCGGTTATAGGACTTATTTGATGTAAGCTCTTAGAAGTTTAACTATCTATTTCCCAACTTCATTAGGCGCTTATCCTATTTCAATTAAACTTAATAATTACCAGTCTTCCAAAATCACTTTTAATAAGGTTAATGATTTATTGGCCGTTTTACTTTCATTAGGTCAAATTATTTTGTTCCCATTCTTGGAAAGATTTTTAAAGTTCTTCCACTATTTCTACTTCCTCTGGCCTAAAAAGTTTCTTTGCAGCGTTTAGATTAATCAGTAACCTAATATGCATGATGATGCTTATTGCCATCAAAATAAACAGATATACACCGCTACCCTCTTTTGACATATTCAATGAAAAACTCATGACCAATAAACACAATCCTTGTATCACCGCATACCGCTTGAGCTCAGACCCAAACTGATGAGACAAGGTTGTTTCTTTAAGCATGGTCATATGTACCGTCATGCCTTGATATATATAAACCACCAGTAACAGTTCACTCAGCCACCCAACAATGATCACAGCATAGTTGAAAAAAGTACCCATCTGTATCCATCCAAGCATCCCTGTAACAACATCCAGTATAGAAACACATATCATACTTACTGACAAAAATCTAGCAAAACGAAAAAACCAAAAATCTGTTTTGGCATATAGATATCCAAGTCCCAAAAATACCAAATAGTACCCAAGGACATCTGGTAATAGATCAAATCTGCCAATATTAATATCGATTAGGACCAGTAAGAACCCACCAAAAATATATTTATACCCCTTATTCATGTTCCGTCCTCCATAACGCTACGAAAGATTCCACAGCGGCTTCGTTCATGCCGGTACCATAAAAAGGATAGTAAATCCAAGTATCATAAGATTGACCGTCTTTTTCATAGACCATGTCCAAGGATATCATATTAAAACGCCATTCACTTGAGGCATCCTTATCCTTTGCCGTATAAGCCATCTCAAACCCTCTTTTTACCTCTATGGGCTCTGTAAGGTTCATCAATGCATCATAAGAATAAGTTCTATCAAAGTCAACAATGAGGCTCATATCCAAATCATCCCTATGGGGCTCAAAAGATGATAAATCCAGTGATGTGATCCTAATTGGGGTCTCTGTCTCAAAATCAGCAGTAAAATGATCATTGCTCCCACCACCACCTTTTCTTAATCTATGTTCCTCCCAATTATCTTCCGTTCTTATTGTAATTCGCCCAAGAGATACCGGCATGATGGTGCCATCGTCAAAGATAGCTGTACCCCTACCAAAAGTAAGGCTACCCTTTTCTTCCATTCGACTTATGTCTTCATCCGTCAAATAAAGATTGATATACCCTTGTTTCAACGTATAATAACGCCCTATCTCATCATTGTACGGGTTGTTATTCGTATCGCTGGTATACATGAAGCCACCAAAACCAGCGTTCTGAATGATGGACTGTTTAGCATCCAGACCATAAAAGCTTATGGATTTAAGCCTTCTTGTGTCGCTGTTATTGGTGATATAGGATACGGTCAGCTTCTCATTCAACATTCTGTTATAATTTATTTCTTTATTGATCTCTGTAAACAGAGGCTCAGGAATAACCTGATAAGATGCATAAACAACATTACTTATAGCTGATAGCGTGACCAGCGCTGCAATTATCATGCTGTATCGTTTTAATTTTTTTTCTGTCATATTCTCTCCTCTTTATCTTTTTTAAAGCGCCATCTAGATGACACCCATCCTACATATGTTGAAGGAAGTGTTTCTAACTATAATAACAATTAATGCCTTGGTTTTGTGACACTTTGTGTCCAAGTTTTTATCCAGATAATTTCCTTTTGTATATATTTCATCATACTTGGTTAAGATCCTAATTATTTAGTTGTATTGAATACCCTTCTACAAAAGCACTTTCATTAAAAAAGTAAACCTGAAAATAGTCATCATTAACAATCTGTCTTTCTACGAGTGGCTTCCCTTCATAATCAACACCTATTTTTTCAAGGATCATATATTGGGCTTGATCACCTACTTCAATATTACTTGGTACATCATGAGCGTATATTTTTTCTGCAATGATCTGATTGTCATGCTCATCCATCTGCTTTAATACATAATGATCCACTTCATCAATACCTTCGACATTAATCTTGACTTCAAAGCTTTCCGTGGACTCACTGTTACCTACACGACTCGTTCGCTCCTCTGATAAGAACATAGACATACTTCCTCCACCACCATCTTCATTACCCATAGATATGCCTGAACCTGAAGTGAAATAAATCTCACCTTCATCCGTCTTATATACCGGATTTAGTACAGCCAATATCACTGGTGCATTTTTTGCAAAAATTGTACCTTCAATACTTTTTCCATTATCCTTGACACTTATATGTACCAAAGACACCTGGTTGCTGCTTCCCACTCTGCTATAACTTTCACCATCTTTTTCATAGCTCGCATCTATAAACAAGACGCCCTCATAGTCTTCAAAAACGACATCACCAGGATTGTTCTCGTTTATTGTTCCATAGACTCTTCCTTCATGTTTAGAATCCATCAAAACTTCTTCGCCTTGTATCAATTTGTTGCTATTTTCTGATGCAAATGCCTCAAAATCGAATAAATCAATATAATCTTCAGTTACAAAAACCCCAACGAGCTTATCCTCTTCCCTTGTATTACCTGCTTCTGCTACCGCCAATTGACATCCGGATAATATCACTGATATCATGGATAGCATCACCAGACTGCCCATTATTTTCTTATGCATCCTCATCATCCTCCTCCATTCTGCCATCGAATTTTAATATATCCCCTAATTCACAGTCCAAATAATAACAGATTTTATTCATTGTATTGAACCTTATGCCTTTTGCTTTACCACTACGCAATATAGATAAGTTTGCCTCTGTAATATTGATCAAAGCGCACAGTTCTTTTGATGTCATATTTTTTTCCTTCAGCATTTCAGTTAAATGCACCCTAATAGCCATATCTGCCTCCTAGACAAACAAATCCATTTCTTCTTTGATTTTTGAGCTGTGTGCAAAATACTTTGCAAGCAACAGGGTTATGATGACAATTAAGATCGATGTTAAGGGTATATCAATATGATAATTACTATGAATCAGCTTGGCACTTGCTATTAATTGCAGTATGTTTATAAAAATGGATGCGATCACTGTTATGATAATGGCTTGTCTGCATTTATTTACTAATTGAACCGCCTTTTCAATTACTTCATGGCTATACCTTTCAACTTTTAATGCCTGCACCAAGTCATAACCAGCTAAAATAATGAGTATTTGATAAAATAGTGGAATCATTTTAGTTCCATTTCTTAATAGAATAAAAAGATGTGTAAGTGAAAAATCAATACCCGCCATAGTATTAGCCGCTTCAACCGCTTTCATTTCACCTTTAATATCAAATGGCAAAGCAAAGGTTAATGTCAGTACTGAAATACCTGCGAATATAATAAGCATGGCTTCAAGATCAATAAGTAGTCTATCCGTCATCCCTGTTTGAATTCTGCGAAGCAGACGCATAATTATGTATCCAATTAACACAATGTAGACAACGCTTGATACACCTATTTTCCACGAGCCTTTAAGCATAGAAGGTGCTAAGATACCTTCTGCAAAGCCTGGGTTAATCATATAATACATACTAAAAAATAATAGAACACTTAACAATAATAGCAATAGGTCCTCACTCTTTTGGATGCCTTTTCGTATTCTTATACTTAGTAAAATGAGTGGTGCCAAACAAAACAACACATAAGCCATCCAAGCCATAACATTGCCAAAGGGGCTATTTAATGACAGTATTCTAAGTAAATAACCTATTTGTACAAATGGAAAAGAAATGATACTGTCATAACCAATCGCTTGATCTTTCATCAGAAAAAAAGCAATGATACAAATAAATCCTTCTGCTATTAAGACACTTACCAACCTTTTTTTATCCATATCCATCTCCTTCTATTATTGTTTTACGATAATCATAGGACTATTATATCACCTAAATTATTGTTTATCAATAATTACTTGGACCGGAGGGACAGTTCTTGTGGCGCTGTCCACAATTACTTAAGCTTTTTTAGAAGCATCGTCACGCCAATTATGTCATTTTCTAACTCGTCACATTCGGCTAATTGGCTGGTCATATAATCTTCAAAAAGTTGAGCCCGCTCTGAGTACCTATCCTTAAGCTCTATTGTTCTTCTTCTTAAATATTTCATCTGTTCTTCCAAGACATCCGAAAGTTCTGATTCGTTTATTGGCAAGTCTGCCACTAACTCAAACCCTGTTTTCTTTATGATTTCTAACCATTTTTCTTTGGTCAGATAGGAACCTTGAGATTCTGATCTATCGTAGCCATCATCTATTAAAACATACCCCTCTATTTTTATCGTTTCAGATAATTTCAGTAGAGTTTCCTCCTGATTCCCCAGCACTTCACCGACAGCGCCCAAAATGACAATATCATAACCCTTTTCAATTTCTACCGCTTCGTTAATATCTCCAACGACAAACTCGCATAAGGATTCAACTTTATATTCTTGAGATTTTTCTTTTGCCACATCAATAAAGTCAGGAATAAGGTCGATACCTTTTACTTGGCATCCAAATCTCTTGGCTATACTAATACTTACAGCGCCCTTACCACATGCTAAATCTAGTATCTTCGTGTTTTTACTAACGATCATATTTTTAAATATAAGATCTATCATATCCTTAGGGGATGATCCTAGTTCCCACAAATCCTGAAGCAAGTATGGCAAGAATGGAATAATTTCTATAGATTCTGCTGTTAATGATTTTGCTAATTTTTCGTCTCTGCTTGACATTCTCATCTCTCCTTTGACCGATAAACTCAAATATACTTTTTAATTGTTACAATTCCAACTACTTTCGTAATTTTTTTATTTTTCGGCTATAACAAGCATTTCATAATCCTCTGTTTTAAGTTGATCTTCTCGTGAATAAGCACCGATCTTGGCTCCGTAAATCTCAACATTTTTATACTCTAAAGATTTAAGCATCCATGTTATTTCACATGGAACATAGTACCTTTCATTACATTCAAGCTGGTATTCATGCCCGTCATCATCCGTAAAAGTAGTGATATTATAATCTCTAAAGCTCATCAAATCAAAGGTCTCACTTTTGTAATGTGCGCCTTCGTGATGATCCCCTTCATGAAAATCATTGATGGAATGATACAAAGGAAACAAACCATTAAGGGTTGTAAATATAAATTTTGCTGGTTTCTTTAATGATTTTGTGACATTCTTCAATATCTCAAAATTCATTTCGTCTGTTTCCATAAGCGGAAAGCCACCTTCACAAAGCATAATGGCAACATCAAACTGATTATCAAAAGGAAGATTTCTGGCATCACACCTTAGAAAATCAATTTTAAGATTATTTGCTTTTGCCTTCTCTTTAGCTTTTTTAAGCTGCGCATCCGATAAATCAATACCTGTAATCTGATAACCTCTTTTTGTGAGTTCAATTGCATGCCTACCGGTTCCACATCCAACATCAAGTATTTTTAGTGATTGATCGAAATTCAGTTCCTTCTCAATAAAATCGCATTCACCCCTTGTGCCTTGGGTGAAAATTTCTTTGTCATATTTTTCCCCGTAGTTATCAAATAATTTTTCATACCACTGTTTCATCCTATAATACCTCCCGTTACCTAATCGGAGGACGATTCCTCTTGGTTTCTGGTTCCCCATAGGACCACAAGAACCGTCCCTCCGATCAGATTGTCTTATCATTATATTAGTTTAACTCTATCTAGCATTGATATCAAGTTTTTTCAAACCGGAGGATTGGACCGGATGTATGACCACAAGAACCATCCTTCAGATCAGTTAATGGCTTCTTCCATAGAAAAATCAATACCAGAAAAGCCGTAACCCCTTCAGCAAAAACTGTGGTAAACCAGATGCCGTTTCCCCCCCAGAAGATGGGAAATACCGCCAAACCAATCATAATCAGAATCAGTCCCCGAAGAAGGGCAATACTCAAGGACTTTACCGCCTGCTCCAAAGCTGTGAAATAAGCAGAACCAAGGATTCCTATAGCCATAAAGATAAATGACCAGCTGATATAACCAGCCACTTCCATAGATAGAGATGCCGTCTTTGGATCATCGATAATGAAGATACTTACCAGTCCTTCTGTTTGCCAACAGATCAAAAGAAAGAAGATTCCGCTGACTATCAGTCCCGCACCCATTACTCTTTTCAATGTCCCTCTAACCCGTTCATAACAGCCAGCACCATAATTATAGCTAAAAATCGGCTGTGCCCCAGTTGCCATGCCTATAAAAATCTGGGAAGCCAGAATCAAAAAATACTGAACCAATACAAAGGCTGCCAACCCTTCTGAACCCGTATACTCTAATATTTGGCGATTGTAAAAAAGTGTGGTCACTCCCACTGCCAAGCCACTGAAAAGTTCCGAGGATCCGTTCCCTACAATTCCTCCAATTTCACTCCAACAACCTGTAGTTGTTCCTATCCTCAGTCCCGATAGTTTCTTTACTGTTTTCCGAAGAAAATATCCCAAAAAGATGCACGCCCCAAGAGATTGAGAAATACCAGTAGCCAATGCTGCTCCCCCCAAGCCCATATTCAAGGGGAAGAGGAATAAATAATCCAGTACAATATTCAATATAGACGTAAAAATCATCACTCCCGTAGCAAGGTTGGGACAACCGTCATTTCTGACGGATCGTTCCATGATAAAGAAGAGAATGATCGGTGTGAAAAATAAGTGATAGGCCTTTAAGTATTCACTAGCATAAGCCCCAAGCTCAGGATCCGTTCCTAAAAAAGCCAAGATTCCTTCAAATCCCAGATTAATACTAAGGCTTGATACCAGACCGATAAAAACGCCTAAAACAAGAACCACACTGAATACACCTCTGGCTTTTTCCTTATCACCCTTTCCTAGAAGAACTGAAATCTTTGCATTTCCTCCTACACCAACCATTGTTGCCAGACCAATCGTCAAGGCCAAAACGGGAAACAGCAGATTAATAGATGCCATAGGTCCCGGACCCAGCCGACGTCCAATAAGAATACCGTCTACAATTCCGTAAAGTCCCATCATCACCATGGCCGCCACGGCAGAGATAAGATTCTTTGCGATTAATTTTCCAAGCGGTTCTGTCAAAAATTGCTCTCTGACTTCATTGCTCGTACCATCGATTTGTTTTTCTTCATTATTTTTCATAAGTGTATCCTCCTAAGATTGTTTATGAATGAATATTATATTATTCATTCATTTTGATTTTTAAAAAGGCCTTATGGTTCAAGACCTTTTACGATAAAGTGAATAAGATCCTCCAGTAGTCTTGGAAAGTGTTTTTCCCCGATTTCATCCCGGTGAATATCTATAAATGCGACGGAATTGAATAATGCTAAAATATACTCCCTATCTCTTTTAGAATCAAGCTTTCCCTGAGACTGCCATTTTCCCACGATCTCCAAGAAGAAAGGATAGAAAACATCTTCCACATTGCTTTTCTCCATATAGGGTTCTCCCACTTTTTTGATAATGTTTTTAAAATTCTCCTTTTTATACCACTCGACTAAAATGGGATTCTCTTTCATTCCATCCAGGAGCTGAGGGATTAGGTCCACCAGAACAGTTGATATCTCTCGATCAAAGTTAATCGATGTCATAATCTGTTTTTTTAGTTTTTGATCCTCTTTTAGGAACACATCCAAGAAGACCTCTTCCTTTGAGGAATAGAAGTTGTAAAAGCTACCTACTGCTACCCCTACTTCCTTAGTGATTTCCGAAATATTCGTTTTCTTAAATCCTTTTTGAATGAATAACGCCCTTGCTACATTGAAAATCTCCAGTTTAGTTGTATTCATTTAGGCCTCCTATGCTAAGATATGAATGAATAATATTATATTCATTCATATCTTAGCACCATAACTATTTTTTGTCAAGTTTTTTTGACCAGAGGAAACTGACCGGAAGAACCGTCCCTCCGGTCAGGTCAGTTTAGTTTCTTGCGAAGCCGCATAATAGTATCTTTTCCTGTAATGACAGCTATTGGGAGTCCTCCTGGAGGTTGAAGCCATTGTCCACTTAAGACCATATTTTTAAGACCTTTAATACGCCCGGTATGTTGTAATGGCTTTCCGGAAAGTGTGGGCCAAAAGCCCATAAAGGCACCACGATAGGCATTGCAATAATGTTCATAAGTTTGAGGACTTGCTACATCAAGCAGCTTAAGTTTCCCCACCATATGGGGAAATCTTTTTTCCATTGTCTTAATTACGGCTTCTCCAATTCGTTTCTTCTCATTATTGTAAGCCTCTTTGTCTTTATATAACGCTTCCCATACCTCCAGTTCGTCTTGAAATTGATTAATGGCAAATGTTATGACTGTATGGCCTTGAGGTGCAAAATCCGGTTCATAGGCGTAATGCGTCATCTGCAAATGTTCTATTGGTTTTTTGTTTTGCTTGATATCTATTGATTCTACAGGGAACTTAAGGGTCCGTGGAATATCTTCCATTGTACCTTCATAACCGATTCCAACATAAATATTTGAAGCTAAGGGGTAGACTTTAGAATTCTTGAATCTTTTCTGAAATCTGGGGTCCGAATATTTCCCATTTAGTAATCGCTCATACAGAGTATTGGCATCGCAAGCCGCAATAATAAAATCGCCTTCAAAAATTTTACCGTTTTTACACTTAATCTTCTGTACCCTATCACCTTTTATATCCAAATCTACCACTTCACAAGATGGCTCTATGGTTCCTCCTAGTGATGTATAGCGTTCAATCATTCTTTGGGCCATAGCTTTTGATCCTCCAATAGGAATAGAAGATTGATCCCCTGTGAACATGCCTAAGGCAAAAATAATTGATGAAACACTATAGTCTCCATCTGGCATAAACGAATAAATGGCCATTTTTAGGGCCGGATGCTTAAACCTATCGGAAAACGCCTTGAAGGTGACTTTACCATATTTTTTCATAATCATGCCTGCATCCTTCATAGAAAGCATAAGCTTTGCTTTTTCAATAATATTCATCATATCCATTGGCTTTCCTGCCGGCATCGAAAAAGAATGTAGCCTTTTGATATCTATACAAAATTCCTCAATGATGTCTTTGTCCTCCGGAGAGATCTCCAACCAACTCGATTTTAACCTTTCAATATCACGATAAAAGTGTACTGTAACATCCCCGTGCTCAACAGCCATAAAACTTTCAGGATGATAAATCTCCACCCCATCAAGGGCACCCACCGTATCCCATAGATTACGAAGAGGTGTTCCTTCCTTTGTACCTACTAGCCAGTGTATACAACCATCTATATGATAACCCTGACGATCCCATCCGGTACATTCTCCACCTAGTGTATGGTGCTTCTCCAAAATGACGCTGTCAAAACCATTTTTTTGAGCGAAAATACCGGCACTAAGTCCAGCGATTCCGCCACCTATAATAACTATTTTATTCATTATAGCTTCTCCTCTCTTTTTAATAGTTGTGCTCGCAATATATCATCTCCCACTTCCATAAGTAACTGATCAAACCCTTGATTATCCATCCATGAGGGCACATGGCCATTGGCCACCATAGCGGATAGCCCCATTTGGAAGACGCGCATTTTTAAGAATACTTGTCTACGTTCTTCTAGAGTCCAATCTCTCATCATTTCATCTTCAGCCATCGCCTCGATCATGTTATTTTCTATCTTTTCGTAGGAAGCCATATATGGATTCGGTTGTATGGATAGTTCTTGATATAATACTGGATATTCCCGGGCAAACTCAAGGCTAGCTTTTCCAATATTTTCAAATATGCTTTTTCCTTTTTGTTTTGCAAGCAATGCTTCTGATATAGAAAATATGCGTTCTACGACGGCAATGACCAAATCATCAATTGTAGCAAAATTAACATAAATAGGTGCTACTGAAGCTCCAAGCCTAGCTGCTACACTTCGGGCGGTAATTCCAGTCAAGCCCTCTTTCTTTGCAACATCAAAAGCTGCATCTATAATTGCTTCTTTGTCAAATTTTACTTTTGGTGGCATACTAATCACTCCTTACAGTATGTTATATTACTTAAGTTATATAATAAGCTTTAATAGAGTATTTGTCAAGTGTCAATTAGGATTTTGATGCTAAATTATATACAACATATAGGTTATATTGATACACTCATAACTATATATTGTTTATAAAAGCTCAACCATATCCCTTTAACACTTCAACCAATGATTGAATCTAAAGTAAATTTGATTGTATAAAAAGTTTTTCATAGTGATATTTGATAAATATTTGGACATTTTGTTTGCTTATGATATAATTAACTCATTATTTAAAGACATAATATAGAAGGGTACGTAGGATTATGAAAAAAGCTTAAGTTACTAATGATATTTTGCCTTTTAGAGGTGGAAAGGAGTATACCATGAAAAAAGTGATTGTGTTTGGCCTTGTATTGATTTTGGTCCTGAGTGTGGTAAGTGGTTGTAGTGGTAATAAAGAAGATGTTGCCGAGAACATCCAAGAAACCCCAGCACCAACTGAGGATGTAACTGGGGATGTTCAGATTGCCAGTGAACTTGAGCAAATGGTTGATCATTTTCGCGGTGCCGGACTTAAAATTGGGCAATATGAGGAAAAAAATTACGGAATCATTGGCGCTACCTCAGGATTCGGACTAGAGGTTGAAGGTGGTAACATCGAGTTGTATTATTACGATCCAGACGAGACTGATTCAGATATTCTGGATGCCTTGGAAAACAAGCATAACCCCGATGCCACATATGCTATCGTGATTAATGGCTACTATGAATTAGCTCTGGCACTACATCCTGAGCAAGAAAGAATTATTGAAGTATTTATGAATTACTAACTGATATTTCATAAACCCTAGCGACGAATTGGTCAGCAGTTTTAACAATGCTGGCTACTTTTTTGTGGTGTCATTCATCGAACACTCTAGGATATCTGGCCTTAAACCAATCATATATACTTTCAACAATAACTTTAAATACCCCGGCCAAAGGTACCGAAACCAGAAGACCTATGAGCCCCCATAGGGATCCGCCTAATAGTAGGACAAAGATAATCGCTACTGGATGTAGACCTACGCTGTGTCCTACTATTTTGGGCGAAATCAAATTGCTTTCAATCTGCTGAATAACTATAAAAGCCACTATGACCCACAGCGTTTTCCATGGATCTGATGATAGTGTGATGAATACGGCAGGTATGGCACCTAAAAAAGGCCCAATGTAGGGAATCAAATCGCCCAAACCTGCTAAAAGGCCTAATACAATCCAGTATTCAACGCCAAGAAGCAGGAGAACGAGGGAGCTCATCATACCTATGATCATGGCCACAAGTATCTGCCCTCTTATAAATCCGCCAAGAACGCCATCAATTTTTTTCATTAGCGGAAACACCCATTTTCGACTCCCTGGTAGAACCAGTTTTTTTGCAACCGCTGAGAACTTATCTGCATCTTTCATGAAATAGAACGTCAATACGGGTACCGTTACTATATGGACAAGGCTAGAAGCAAAAGAACCAACTCTAGAGACTATTTTTCCTGTGGAACTACTGAACCAGTCTGTAATTGACTGAAAACCTATGTTTAAACTTTCAAACAAATCTTCAATTGTGTTGGGGACGATATATTGCTCATCGAAAATACGCTGGTACCAATCCGAAAAACGATCATACCCATCTTTCCCTATATTGGGAAGGGTTTCTAAAAGACTGTTTAATTCCGTGACCATCATAGGGAAGAAAGTATAGGAAAATCCAACAATCATTAGAATAAGGCCAATGAATATAATCAATACGGATATAAACCTGGACAGCTTAAAAGACATGAGATGTTTTACCAATGGGTTAAAAGCATAGGCGAATACGCCTGCAAAGATAAATGGTGTAAGGATAGAAGTCAGTGTAGCCAAGTGACGCCAAATCCACCAGAAAAATACGGATCCAAGAAGCATAAAAAACAGCAATTTCAGATGGGAGAAGTTTAAGGACAATTTGTTATTTTCGTTTACATGCTTATTACCTATGTGATATGTAAAATATACCAGAAGACATAAGAGAATAAATAATACACTTAGTATCATCTGTTCTAAAACACCACGGTTTAAAGTGGATTCTATGACTTGACTCGACCCATTCTCGCCCATCCGTTTTCACGCTCCCATTCTTTAATAAAAATCTATCAGTACTATTGTAGCATATAGTACATACCCATATCCATGGTATAAATGGCGTAATGTATTGCTTTATTTTACTAATGGTTGCCGGGCACACTATAAAAAAAGGTATCATTCTCATAGAAATGATTACCTTTTTTTCACTACAAATTCCTATTTATTTTGGCCAATTAAAAACGACACCTTTGGATCCATCAATATTTAAAGTTAGCATTATCTCTTTGGCCTTTTTACTTGAAAGCTTTTGAGCCTTAGTAAAATAAATGTCTACAACGACTTCTTCTAAAAAGTGATTAACACCAACAATAATATACTGGTCTTCTGTCTCAAGTAAGCGAAGGACCGGAGCTTGCAACTCATCCGTTCGTTCACGATGATGTACTATTTTTTCAATGATTTCATACCCACCCTTATCAGCGTATGACATCAGTAGATTTTCTAAAACGATATTCTCTGTGGATTGATAAGCATTAAATACATACGTACCAAACCAATATGCTTTGCCTTCACCAATTCTATTGACTGTATACGCTGTAGTGCCGTCATTAAACAAGCCTAGGGTTTTTGCAGATAAAGGTTTTGCCATCTGATGATACAATTTACTTGGATAAGTTATATTATTTAAGTCTGAAAAAGTCAGATTACTGGTAGCCGGTATCTCTGATAAATCAAAATGTTTTAGCCCAAACAATTTTTCTAGAGTATTACTATTGTTATCCATTGTTCCTGCTTCATCAAACAATCCCGGACATGCTTCTGAAATCAGTGTGCCACCTTGCTTTACAAAAGAATAAAGGCTTTCTATTTCATTTTTTGATACTGCTAATAACATGGGCAAATAAAGCACCTTAACTCCTAGTTCAGTTATGTTATTTACATGATCTGCATGTAAGAAGCCCATAGGTATTCCCGTTCTATATGCCGCTTTGTAAATACCATTGATACTGTCTACGTAAAGTTTATCCATCTTCCCTGCTGAGTATGTCAAGACTTCTGTTTGCCTTGATATATAGATTGCATTTGATGGTTTCATGCGTACCGCTTGATCTAACAGATTGTTATTAAACAACTTGGCACATTCTCCAGCTGCTAACGATCTTTCTGTATTTTCACCTAAAAGTCCGGTCAGCCCAAACCCAGGTGCTTCTATACCTGAGGGTTCCGGTGCATATTGCCAATAAACGCTTCCTTTTCCTCCCATCAATACTGTATGGTAATTCCACAGTATAATGTCACGTCTCTTAGGTGTTTCTCCACCAAGAAGACCTGCTTTACCACCGCCTCCTTGAAGTTCGACTTGGTAAAAACACTTACCGTCTGATGCTTCAGCTACCATCTCATTATGCATCATATGTTTGTATAATTGATCCTTTTTCATGAGCCATTTGGGGAAGCTTGTCAATCCGAAAATGTCTACTTCCTTTGCTAATAGGAACTCATCACCAAGCTCATTGGCCAGCCCGCCAACTAAATCGTTACCAAGATAGCCACTATAAGCAACATGCGTTTGAGTTTTAATATTTGGCGCACCTTTTTTTATTGCTTCAACACGTATTTTAAGCCATCTTTGTAGGTTTCCAAGCCAGAATAAGCGCCAGTCCATCATATCCGCCCATGTACCAAATCTGGGTGGCGGAACAACTTCCGTCCAGCTTCTATAGGTTCTAAACCAAGCCGTGTTCAGATTCTCGATTGCGTCATATTTGTTCTTCAACCACAGAATAAATTGTTCTTTTGAATGTTCACAATAACATAAAATATCTTCTCTATAATCATACATTGGCTCTAGATGTGGTTCATTCCAAACATCAATCGAAACAATACTATTCTCATCCTTGTAATGTTCTGCTGTTTTCTCAAAAAAGCGTGTAACAAGTTCTACTGCCTTAGGATTGTCAAGGCATAAACCTGGCCATCCCGCAGATGGAAGATTCGCAGGTCCACCATAAGTGATTTTTAATCCATCTTTTGTTTCATAATAAGCATCTTCGTTACCTACACTTGTCCAGTAAGGTGCTCCCTCAGGAATAACATTAATGATAACGCCGAGATTATTTTTTTTAGCAATTATAATCAATTCATCCAGTTCACTAAAATCAAAAATGCCTGGTGTTTTTTCAATCCAATTCCAAACAGCCCATAATTTAACGACGTTAAATCCAAGTTCTTTCATATTTTCCATGTCGCGCTTCCAACAATCTTTCATTGGAAATGGCGGACGGTAATATTGTGCACCATAATACATCATAATGAAAATCCTTCTTTCTATAATTATCCTTTTACTGAACCGGCTGTCAAACCTGTTACGAGATATTTTTGCATAAAAAATCCAATGATTATGATTGGCACCATTGTGATCGCAGCTGCCGCACTGGTTTTACCCCAATCTACTGATAAAGCTCCCGTATATTTTGCAATCGCTACTGTTAATGTATAGGTCTTTATATTGGTTAACTGTAAAGCAAACATTAATTCATTCCAAGAGTACTGCATTGTAAGAATGATTGCAGAGCCTACCGCTGGCTTTAATAATGGAAATATGATGAGGAAAAGTGATTTCATTCTTGAACAGCCCATAACCTTGGATGCTTCCAATAACTCTTTAGGCAAACCACGCATAAACGAAAGCATAAGCCATGTAATAAAGGGTAGCTGAATTGCCGAATGGGCAATAATTGGTGCAAAATATGTACCTGTTAGTCCCATTTTATTCATCATGATATATAGAGGAATTAAAATCGTTATTGTTGGTACGAGTTTCCCAAGAATCATAAAAACGGAAAAATACTCTCCAAACTTAGATCGATAAATTAAAATCCCATAAGCGGTGAACGTACCTAGTAAAATTACTATAACGGATGTACTTATCGCTACTACAGCTGAATTAAAAAAATACTTCATAAAATTATCATTGATTAAAACTTTTTCAAAATGACTGAATATTGGCTTAAAAAATAATTCAGGAGGCATTGTTTTTATATCCAATGTACGTCGAAATCCATTTGAAATAATTATATATATAGGTACCACCGTCCATACTAGGAAGATGACCAAAATCAATTTTTCAATAACACTAAAATACCATTTTCCTTTGAATTTCATTTTTTATCATCTCCTTATTTGTATTCTTCATGCTGAACTCGATTATTATGTATAAACGGAAGACCAAACAACAAAAATGCTAATAACATAGCAAATAAAGATATCGTTGATGCATAACTCATATTCGTATTTACAAATCCTTGATTAAATGCATAAATATTAACTGACATTGTTGAATTATTAGGTCCGCCTCCTGTAAGTGCATAAATTATGTCAAATATCTTAATTGTATCTACACCACTAATTAATAAAATTACCATATACATAGGTGACAAAAATGGTAGGGTAATCTTTTGAAAAGCTCTGAAAGAACCTGCTCCATCTACATATGCTGCTTCATAATACTCATGAGGTATGGATACTAAACCTGCTGTCAATATAATGATTACAAACGGCGTCACTTGCCACCAATGGGCAATAATAATTGAAATCAACGCAGTGCTTTGTGAAGTTACACCCGGGAAGTCCTTTATGCCCAAACCAAAGAGTCCCAAAAACCAATAGAGTATGCCTTGGGGATCATAGATATATCTCCAAATCAAACCAACAATGATTGGTGATACCAAAAGTGGCATCGTAATGATAGGACGTAATATTGAGGACATCCTGTGACTTAGACGAAAGATTAATACAGCTGCTATCGTTCCAAAAAATAGGTCACCAGATATCGCTCCAATAGAAAACAATACGGTAACTACCATACTTTTCAATGCAGTTGAATCATTAAAAAATCTTACAAAATTGTCAAAGCCAATAAAATCTCTTGTTAAATCAAAACCACCCAAACTAAAATCAAAAAAACTAATAAAAGTACCAAAGAACAAAGGTATAATCATAACAAACGTTATTAATAATAGAGTGGGTAAAATTAACAAAAATGGTAATAAGTCTCCTCGTTCAAAAGACAAATTAAATTTTTTTTTCATAAACTGTACACCTCTTCCAAAAAATTTAGGAGGTGGTATTACCACCTCCTGGTTTTACACTATTTTTTATAATCGCTAAAATCTACATCTTTAAGCGTTTCTTGTAATTTTTTCATGGCTTCTTCCGGATCAATGTCCGTAGATGCTATTTCAGAAAGTGTTGCAATAAGTGCATCTTTCATTGTTTGTGTTTCCTTAAGTACAGGATCCATCTTTGCGCTTGACAACGCTTCCATAACAACCGCTATAAATGGTGCTGCTTCCTTTACTTCAGCATCTTCACTTAACGCTGTAATACCACTAACTTGTTGATTAATAAGTGTTTGACGTTTTTCAATTTCAGGACTTGTAAACCACTTAATAAAATCAAACGACTCTTTCGGTTTTTCGGTATTATTTGCAATTGCCCAAACCCAGAATTGATTATTTCCAACGACATCACCTGTTTTACCAGGAAGTGGTGCATATTTAACGGTATCTACAATTCTTGATTGATCAGGATCTGCATTAAGATTCGCTAACGCACTCATTGTAATACCAATTGGTGCAACTCCTGTTCTTACCGCTTCTGCAACATCATCATGGTGCCATGCAAGTGAACCATCTAAAGAATATTTTACGAGTTCATTATAAGATTTTGCAGCGAAGATACTTTCTTCAGATGTGAAGTCAATGTTGCCTTCTTCATCAAAGTAGTAACCACCCGTTCCAAACAGAATTTGTGCATATACTTGTGTAGATGCTCCACCTTGTCTAGCCGGAAGTGCAATACCTGTTCCTTCAGTTTCCTTAAAGTACTTAG